>JACQFP010000038.1 GCA_016200005.1 Verrucomicrobiota bacterium
AATCCCAAGCGCAGAAACGTGGCGGCAACGCTGCGTTCATTTCCATCGACGAAGCTCTAGCCGAGGAACGTTACCGTCTGTTACCGGCCACAGTCGCAGACCCAGCCCAACTCCTCGACCACGTGTGGGCCAACACCGTAATTGATCGAGTCCTGCAACAATTGAAAGCGCATTGCGCCGCCGCTGGCATCGCCACTTTGTTCGAGGTCTTGCACAACTACATCACAGGCGATGCCGTCCGTGGCGATTATGCAGCGGCCGCGACGCGGCTGCAAATGACCGAAGCCGCCGCTCGCAAGGCCACGCACGATTTGCGCGCTGAATTCCGGCGGTTGCTCTTTCGGGAAATCGGCCGCACCGTGGGCAGTCCGGCCGGAATCGAAGACGAAATCCGTCAGTTGTTTGCGCTCTTTGCCAGATAACGCGCCGCGTAGCCGCCGACGTGAGGAGGCGGACTCGTCTCGCAACTGGCGTGTCCGCGGGGCGCGGAATTCATTCCGCTTCACGGTCCGCAGTGCGCCAGAATGCGGAATAAATTCCGCGCTCCGAATCTTGGCAAAAGGAATGGCGCAGAAGTAAAGTCACATCCGCCTCGTCACCTCGGCGGCTACGGTTGAGAATATTCGTCATACTTCGGCACATTTGCTTTTAATTCAGTGATGAGAACCGCATGACCATGACCGCACGTCGCCTATGCCCTTCCTGTGGCGCGGAACTGCCCGCCGACGCCCCAACCGACGTGTGCGTTCCCTGCCTGCTGCGTCTCGGCCTGCCCGACCAACCGTCGCTTCCGAGCACCGAACCTAACCCGACTTGGCGGATTCGACCATGGGCTGAACTTTTTTTGCAGCGGAAGTGTTTGATTTTGTGAGGTAGTATCTGGCGTCGGGGGTAAAAGCGGCTGTAGTGAAGACCTACCCTATTCCCACGGGCTTGCCGATGTGCATAATCAACAGTCGTTATGTTTTTGCGCTACACCTCGCGAAAGAAAAACGGCAAGGAGCATCGTTACTACAGTCTGGTGGAAAATCGCCGCGTTGCCGGCGGCCGGGTCGTGCAACGCCACGCGCTTTATCTGGGCGAGATCAACGACAGTCAGCAGGAGGCCTGGCGCAAGACGATCGAGATTTTCGAGGAGGGCCAGGCGCGCCCGCGCACGGTGGCGTTGTTTCCGGAGGATCGCTGCGGCCAGGTCGCCGATCCGGACATCGTGCGGATTCGTTTGAGCCAGCTTTCGCTGCATCGGCCCCGGCAGTGGGGCGCCTGCTGGCTGGCGGCTCAACTTTGGGAACAAGTGGGGCTGGATCGGTTTTGGGCCGCGCATCTGCCGCCCAGCCGCAAGGGCACGCGCTGGGATTACGTGCTGCAGATTCTGGTGAGCTATCGGCTGCTGGATCTGGGCAGCGAATGGCGCTTGTATCGGCATTGGTTTGAGCACAGCGCCCTGGCCGATCTGCTGGGAGCGGATCTGACGGTGGCGGACATTCACAAGCTCTACGAGTGTCACGAGCGCCTGCTGGATCACAAAAAGGAGTTGTTCACGCATCTCACGGTGCAATGGAAGGATTTGTTCAACGCGAAATTCGAGGTGCTGCTCTATGATTTGACCTCGACCTATTTTGAAAGTGATCCGCCCTTTCCCGCAGGCGACAAGCGTCGCCACGGCTACAGCCGGGACCAGCGCTCCGATTGCGTGCAGGTGGTCCTCGCGCTGATCGTCACGCCCGAAGGGTTTCCGCTGGCTTACGAAGTGTTGGCCAGCCACACCAGCGACAAAACCACGCTGGCCGATTTCCTGAAAAAGATTGAGGCGCAATACGGCCAAGCCGAGCGCCTCCGGGTGATGGACCGGGGCCTTCCGACCGAGGACACTTTGAAAGCAATGCGCGCGGCCCAACCGCCGGTGCAATATCTGGTGGGCACGCCCCGCGGCCGCCTCACGCAATATGAAAAACGCCTGACCGAAATTCCCTGGCAAGTGGCGCGCGCAGGCGTGTCGGTCAAGCTCTTGGCCGAGGGAGAGGAACTCTACGTGCTGGCCGAGAGCCAGGACCGGGTCAACAAAGAACGGGCCATGCGCCGCCGCCAGCTCAAAGGATTATGGAAGCGGCTCCAGCAACTGCAAAAGATGGAACTCCAGCGCGATGCGTTGCTCAAGAAACTGGGGGCCGCGTTGCACGAATATCCGGCCGGCGCGCGGCGGGTCCAAACCACCGTGGCGGCCGAGACGGCCGCACTTTCCTTCACACTGAACAAAGACAAACTGCGTCAGACACGCCAACGAGAAGGCCGCTATTTGTTGCGCAGCAATATCACCCGCGGTCGCTGCGCCGAAGCACTCTGGCAATTTTACAGTCAACTCACCGAAGTGGAGGCGGCCTTCAAAAATCTCAAGGGCGACCTGGCCTTGCGTCCGATTTACCATCCACTGGCGCACCGGATCGAAGCGCACATTTTCATTTCCTTCCTGGCTTACTGCCTGCACGTGACCTTGCGCCGCCGCTTGCGCGATCTGGCCCCCGGCCTGACGCCACGCGCGGTGCTGGAAAAATTTGCCGCGCTGCAAATGTTGGACGTGCATCTGCCGACGACCGATGAGCGCACGGTAATCCTGAGCCGATACACGCAACCAGAGAAGGACGTGCAACTGCTCCTGCAACGGTTGAAACTGGAGTTGCCGGCGCAACCCCCGCCCAAAATCACGAGCCCAAAACTTCCGGCCCCAGCGGCGTTGTAGTGAAGACCTAGCCAATGCGCACGTTGATTTTCAAGACCTTGCGCATTCTACTTCCTCGAATCCGCCAAGTCGGGTTAGAGTTCCTTCATGCGGCCCGGATTTCGTTTGATGCGTTTGTTCTCTTATCTTCTGGTTTTCGTGCTTGGTGCGCTTAGCAGCCCAGCGGAAGAAAAGACGAACAAGCCCGCGCCGCCGTACGAAACCCGCTCGGCCCACGACCCCAACGGCATCGGCAAGTTTTACCTCGGGCGCGAAATCGCCCACGTCATGGGGCATCAAGCCGCGGATTGGTTGGAACGCCCGGAGCGCGAAGAGGAAGAGAAACCCAGCATCATGTTGGAGTCTTTGAAACTAAAACCTGGCGAGGCCGTGGCCGACATCGGCGCCGGCACGGGCTATCTCAGTTGGCGTCTCGCGCAGAAGGTCGGCGAGAAGGGCGTTGTTTACGCGGTCGAGATTCAACAGGAAATGCTCGACCTGCTGGGCAGGAAAATGGCCGAACGCAAAATCACCAACGTAAGACCAGTGCTCGGCACCATCACCGACCCCAAACTTCCCGAGCGCGCTGTTGATCTCGTCATCATGGTCGATGTTTATCACGAATTCGATCACCCTTACGAAATGATGCAGGCCATGTGTCGCTCCCTGAAACCGGGCGGGCGGGTCGTCTTTGTCGAGTATCGCGCCGAAGATCCAACCGTTCCCATCAAGCGCGTCCACAAGATGTCCGAGGCACAAGTGCGCAAGGAGGCAGCCGTGCATGCGCTGGAGTGGGTGGAAACCATCGAGACCCTGCCGCGCCAGCACATCATTATATTCAGAAAAAAGTAGAAGCGAAATTTGTCCAGGCCACTTCACACGGGGCTGCATCGGAACGATTCATGGCATTCTCCGGTGTTCCCTTCAACTTGGCCTAACCTGAAACCAAACCGGCGTCCTGACTTGAAGGCATTGCTATGGAGTGGGGAGAACTCGTCAGCTCAAGTTGGAGTTCTGACAACCACACGTTGTCCGCGTGGATTTTTTTGCGTCTGCTTGGCTTGAGTTATCTCGCCGCTTTTCTTTCGCTCGGACGACAGATCGTTGGGCTGGTCGGCCAGCGGGGAATTCTGCCCGCGACGGAGTTCTTGAAGCTGCGCCGTTATCTCGGTCGGGATCGCTTTCGTAGAGTGCCCACCTTGTGCTGGCTTGATGCGAGTGACCGCATGTTGAAATTCCTCTGCTACGGCGGCGCGTTCCTCGCGCTGCTGCTCGTGGCCAGAATCGCGTCGGTGCCGGTCTTGGTGTTGTTGTGGATGTTTTACCTTTCGGTGCTGACGGTGTGTCGCATTTTTCTTGGTTATCAATGGGACATTCTGCTGTTGGAAACCGGCTTCCTGGCAATTTTTCTGGCTCCCCTCAGTCTGTTGCCGGAATGGCCGCCCCAATCGTCGCCGTCACCAATCATCTTGTGGCTGCTTTGGTGGCTGTTGTTTCGACTGATGTTTGCGTCGGGCTACGTGAAATGGTTCGGCGGCGATCCGACGTGGCGAAAATTACGCGCGCTGAGTTTTCACTACGAGACCCAGCCGCTGCCGACGTGGATCGGTTGGTATGCGCACCAATTGCCCGGCTGGTTTCATCGCGTCTCCGTCATCCTTATGTTCGCTATCGAATTGTTTTGCCCCTTCCTGATCTTCACGCCGCTTCGTCCGCTGGCTGGGATCGCCTTCCTGATTTTGATGGTGCTGATTGCAGCAACCGGCAACTACTGCTTCTTCAATCTCATCACGGCGGCGCTCGCCTTGTTGTTGTTCGACGACGCGTTCTTCGCGCCGTTGTTTCCCGGCTGGCAGCCACCCTCAACCCTCAACTCTCAACTCTCAACTCTCGGCGCTTGGCCAATGTGGTGTGTGCTGCCGCCGGCGCTGTTGATTTCACTCTTGTCCATCGAACGGATAAGTCAGATGTTCGCCTTTGAAATCAAATGGCCAAAGCCGCTGAACAAATGTTTTCAGGCGCTGGTCCCATTTCGTCTCGTCAACAGTTACGGCCTGTTCGCGCACATGACCACCAGCCGTCCGGAAATCATCATCGAAGGCAGCGACGACGGTGTGGTGTGGGAAGAGTACGAGTTCAAATGGAAACCCGGCGATGTCCGGCGCGCTCCGCGCTTTGTCGCGCCCCATCAACCGCGCCTCGATTGGCAGATGTGGTTCGCCGCGCTGGGTTACTATCGCGATTACCCGTGGTTTGGAAATTTCCTGGAGCGTCTGCTGGAGGGATCACCGGATGTAGTGGGGTTGTTGAAAACAAATCCGTTCCCGGAAAAAGCGCCTCGCTTCATTCGCGCCGTGCTTTACGATTATCATTTCACCGATTTCGCCTCGCGCCGTGCGACGGACAATTGGTGGCGACGTGAACGCCTGGGATTATATTCTCCCATGCGCTCCAAAGGCATCGGAGAATGAGTTAGTGTTCGAGCAACTGGCATTCTCCTCACTTGCGATTTCTCTCCTATTAAACCCGAACTTCTAAATAGAAAAGGGAGCGCGCCCGCCTCGGGCGCTGTTTTTCGCGCCCTCGCGGAAAACATCTGGCGCACGGAATTTTCCAACCCCTCGATAAGCGATCACGTACCGGATGCCGGACGCGAGGGCGCGTCCAGCGACGCCCGGGGCGGGCGTGATCCCCCAACTGCGGAGTTCTATTTAAGAATGCGGCCTGAGCGAGGGCAAAATTCCTTTTCTCCCGTTGACATGGCTGACGGGAAATGACAACAAACTCGCGACATGAAATGCCGAAGCCTCCGTCTGCTGCTTCTTGCCGCCATCCTTGCCTTCCAAGCCCCTCGCGCATCCGCCTCACTGGAAACCATCAAGCTGCCGATGAAGGACGGCGTGAAACTCGCCACCGACGTTCATCTTCCAACCGGGGACGGACCTTTTCCGGTGATCTTTCTACGCACGACTTACAACCGGACCATGGGAGCGATGCTCGCACCGGACGCATTAAAACGGGGATTCGCCTTGGTGGTGCAGGACACGCGCGGGCGATTCGCATCCGAAGGAGAGAACCTGGCTTTTGATGCGGATGCCTGGGGCGAGCACCAGGATGGTCTGGACACCATCAACTGGATTATCAAACAACCCTGGTGCAACGGCAAGATCGGCACCTTTGGCGGATCGGCGCTCAGCATCACCACTTTGCTTCTGGCGGGAACTGGAACACCTCATCTTACCTGCCAGCATTTCACCGTTGGTGCGCCCAATCTCTACAGTGTCGTCTATACCGGCGGCGTTTTTCGCAAGGCGCTCGCCGAAGACTGGCTCAAGCAAAGCAAGTTCAGTGAGGACGCCTTGAAACTCTGGACCCGCCATCCGCTTTACGACGATTATTGGAAACATCGCGACCTCACCCGGCGCTATTCCAAAATCAATGCCCCGGCGGTTCATATCGGAGGCTGGTACGATATTTTTTCGCAAGGCACCATCGACGCTTTCATGGGTTATCAATATCGAGGCGGATCGGGAGCGCGCGGCAAACAGAAACTGGTCATGGGTCCGTGGACGCATGGCGTGATGCAGGAAAAGGCCGGCGAACTGAAATTCCCCAAAGGCAACAAACCTCCCACCAAAGTCACCGACTCATGGGCTTGGTTTGAATATTGGCTCAAAGGAAAAACCAATGGCATCACGGACGGACCGGCGGTGACGTATTACGTGATGGGAGATATTTCGGATCCGCAGGCACCCGGAAACGTCTGGCGAACCGCAGGCGAATGGCCGCCGCCGAAGGCGAATGAAGTCCCATATTATTTCCAGGACGGTCGCGGCCTTTCAAAAACCAAACCCAAGTCAGCCGCGCCGATCACCTACAGCTATGATCCGAAGAATCCCGTCCCCACATTGGGCGGTCCCCAGTTGACGATTCCCGCCGGGCCGATGGACCAACGGAGCATCGAAGCGCGCCCGGACCTCATTGTCTTCACTTCCGAAACCTTGGCCGAACCGCTGGAAGTCACCGGCAAAGTGCGGGTCAAGCTCTGGGCCTCCAGCGACGCCCGCGATACGGATTTTTTTGCCAAGCTCTGCGATGTCTATCCGGATGGCCGCTCGTACAACATCTGCGAAGGCGTGATCCGGGCGCGCTTGCGCGAAGGACCGACGAAGGAAAAACTCTTGAAACCGGGCGCCATTTACCCGTTTGAGATCGATCTCTGGTCCACCAGCATCATCTTCAACCAGGGGCACAAGCTCCGGCTGCACATCACCTCCAGCAGCGACCGCGGTTACGATCCGAATCCGAACACCGGCGAACCCTTCCGTTCCAGCGACAAAACGGTGGTGGCGAATAACACGATCTATCTCGATGCGAAACATCCTTCGCACCTTCTGCTGCCCGTCATGCCGGAGCAGTAAGTAGCGCCGTTTTCTTAATCTTAATCTTTCTCTTTCTCTTAATTATTCACTCCTATTGGGACGGACAGCCGGGAGATTAAGATTAAGACGAAGATTAAGAACGACCTGTGGACCTCTTTGACACAAACTTTCTGTTCGCCTCCTTGTTTTGGGGATCGGTCGGCATCGGCTACTGGGTTTACGGCAAGAAACAGCGGGAGATAATGCCCATGAACGGCGGCGTGGCAATGATTGCGGCGTCCTACTTGGTCGGCAGTTGGCTGTTGATGTCACTCATCTGCATCGAGGTGACGGTCGCGGTCTATCTGCTGATGAAACGAGGTTATTGAACGCAGCGCAACGCCTGTTGAATCCGCCCCACAACAAATGATGTTCCGCGTTCCGGACTCCGCACTCCGCGTTTCTGCAATTCATGCTCCCAAATCCGAACTACGCGCCAACCTGCCTTGCGCAAGGTGCGATTCACGATCTGGTCGCGCTGTTTGTTTGCCGAAAGCTTGCGCCGCCAGAACGCACGGTTGTTTTTTGGTTTCGTTGCGTGCTTGGGACAGCCGTGCCAGAAGCAGCCGTCCACGAAGATCGCCGTGCGCGCTTTGCGAAAGACGAAGTCAGGACGCACTGCGAGTTGAGAGTTGAATGTTGATTGTTGAGAGTTCCATCTCCGCGCTTTCCGTCTCTCAACCCTCAACCAACGACTCTCAACCGTTGCACGCACCAAGGTATGTCGCCGCCAGCCGGAAATTCCATTCGCGCGCAACACCCGCGCCAACGCCAGCTCGGTGTCCTTGTTTCCTCGACCGCGAATCCGCGACATCACTTCTGACCGCTTCTGCTTTGTGAAGACGTCGGGCATGTTTATTCAGACCGCGAAATGATCGCTCAAAAGCCAAGGTGTGCTCCGTTGCACCTCCTCACGCTCCAAGCTGATTCGGGCCTTGCAAGCCTGATAACAGTAAAGCTCGTTATCCGTGAGTTCGCCGGATTCAAAGCGCCGCCACGCCTCTGCCGCGAATGGTTTGGAGTGTTTTGGCCAGCCACTCCCGCGCGATGCGAAGCCATCGGGATGAAGTCCCGGATAGAGGAAGGAAAGAGAACACCAGCCGCGAACAAATTCTTTCTTGGTCAATGCGTGAAGTCCCTTTTTGAAAGCTAAGCCCAAATGCTTTTCTGCTTCCCGGCAGGACGGCGGAATGTAGATGAAATTTTTCATGGAATCCAGGCTACCCCCAAAGTCCGGGTTTGCCAGGAAAAAAATTAGAATAAAATCTCCGCCACAATTTTCGCGATTTGCTTCGCCAGCAACGGCGGCACGGCGTTGCCGACCTGCTTGTATTGCTCCGTGCGCGGGCCTTCAAAGAAATAGTTGTCGGGGAATGTTTGCAGCCGCGCTGCCTCTCGCACAGTCAAACTCCGGCACTGTGTCGGGTCGTAATGAATGTAGTAGTGCCCGTCCTTCGCAATGTGGGAGACGACGGTTGTTGCCGGGCGGTTTGCGGTCTGCACGCGGAATCGGTCGTTGAACTTCGTTTCCTTGAGCGCGTCTGCCACGTTCTGATGTTTTGGAAGGAGAGCTTTCGGAAAATCTTCCAGCAGCGGAGAACGTCCAAGCTCGCGAGCAAACACGGCAGAGAAAAAGTAACGGTGCAAATCCGCCCGGATGTGACCGCGCGTTTCGTGGTTGCACACGCCGCGCAATTTCAGATCGCTGAACCATTCTGCGTGACGCTGCGGTTGTGGGTTTCCGGCCACGAACTCACTGCCGCGATTCAGGCTGCTTCCGACCCGACGCACAGCAGAGCGAATGGGTTCGGACACTGTTTGGCTGATAGTTCCGTTGTTCAGCCAACTCGCGTCCGCGATTTCTTTTACCACGTCACGCCAAGCCTCGGCAGAGTCCGGCTCTTTTGACAGGCCGCTTCGCAATCGCGGCAGATCGCCGATGACATCTTCGACCGTTGCGATTTCGGAGTTCTCCAGCGCACCGGGTTTTGCTTTCAGGTCAGACCGGATGCCGAGAACGATGATGCGATGCCGGGCTTGCGGGATTCCGTAATCCTCCGTCCGAATCAGAAAATCCTCCGGTTGAAATTCGCCGTACAAATCGCCGCGTCCAGCCGCCAGCGGGAAAAGCCGGTATTCAAGATCATCGCGCGGCGCAACGCGCTTGGTTTGTGGCATGGCGATGACCGGATGCCGCAAGTCTCGCAGAATGTTTTCAAAAATATGTTCCTGCCTCACCCTGGCTGACAACAAGCCCTTCACGTTCTCCATCACGAACACCGGTGGCTGATGCACGGCGAGGATGCGAAGATATTGCCGATACAATTCATGGCGTGGGTCGCTCTCGTATTCCTCAATGCCCTCGCCACCGATAATGCGCGAGCGCCCAACAAGCGAGTATGCCTGGCAAGGCGGGCCACCGATCAAAATCCACTTCTTCGGGTTGCCCATCGCGGCGTGGATGCGTTTGTGAACCTTGCTGTCGGGAGTGTCTTTCCCGCCCAACTCCGCAAGCCACGCTTCTTCGGCGGCAAGCCGGGATTCGGTCGGATGACGCGCAAAAAGTTGTTCGCGTGTGATGCGTTTGGCGAGATAGTCGTAGTAATCATCCGGCAATTTCCCCGGCGGAAACTCCCGCAGAAAGGCGCGCAGCTCCAAAGTCCGGTGCGCGTGTTCTTCCTTCTCAATGGAGAGTTTGATTTTGAAAACACGCTCGCACGCGTGTGTGAGCGAGGAGAAGCCTTCACCCAAACCGCCTGGTCCTGCGAACAAATCTATGACCGGAATTGGCATCGCCGGGCGATGCTACGCAAGACGCACGCGAATGTCAGTGATAAGTGCCGAGCGAATGTGGCGGCGCTGTAGATCAGGCATTGAGCATCCGACTGATTGAAAGCGCTCGACGGCATAACGCATCGGATTCCGATTCCGTGTTGAGCGAATCCAAACAAACAACCCGGGCAATCCGATTGACTGTTTTGCAGATGCCCGCCTGAGCAGGATCGTTGAGCGATTGAGCTTCTTGGAGCGCGGCAAGGCGTTGTGCAACGACCATGTGACCAGAGAAAGCGCAATCACCAAACCAAAGCATGAGCGTCTGGCGACCTCGAACTTTTTTCGTCACATCGTATCTCTGTGGATCGTCTTCTGACCGTGTGTGGTCGCACGTTATTTCAGCCCACCACCAAAGTCTTGAAAGGGCATTCCTTCTAATGTTGCCTGCAAATCTTATCCAAAGCGTATTTGGGAGCGGCGTGTCCCACCGCCAGCGGACATATTGCGGACAACCGATGCAAGCGATGTATGCCCAGAAATCCGCATCTGAAGCTTCACGGACGGTTAAACCGTTCAGTGCCTTGTGCAGCGCCACCGCCAGCCTGCCGTCAGTCTCCGCACGCTCGTCCCGAGTTGGCGAATCTCCGAGACTCGTCAAAATTCTCTCGAAAGCGTCTTTGAAGGCTTGGACCGCCAAAGCCGTGTTGACGTGTGCCGAAAGATCGAACTGTTGCAGCTTCAATCCTTCTCGGGGCGGTGGTTGAACTTCTCGCCACGATGTGGCCGCTGCTGCTGCTGCGAGCCATTCGCTCGATTTGAGTGTTTTCCGATTTGTTATGCGATGTGTCATGCGGAGCCTCTTGCTTCGGGTTGAAATCGAAGAATGCCATTTATGCGAGAAAGATTTTGTGCGACAAGAAGGCAATGCTGAATTCGCACGGACAACTCAATCATGCCATGCACATCAAGGTTGTCCACATTCGGCAATTCCCATTCATTCTCGGAAAAGTTTGACCGCCACATTTTGGCGATCCGCGTTGCCGGCCATTTCTCTTGGTCTGCGCTCTCCTCGCGCAAAGCCCAAATCAAAACCTTCTCCCAAATTTGTTGCCACAAGAACACGCGCATGGACGCTCCGGCAAGCGCAGCCGGTGAGTTGTCGCCGGTTCTCAAAAGAACGGTCTCTATCTGGCCGCGATATTTTGCATTGAGCCAGACTTTTGGCGTCTGGCTTCCGCCGGACAACTCGACGTGAACGAATGCCTCTTTCGGGAGATTGTTCGCTGAAAAGTCCAGCCAATCCACGGGAAGGGTGTCTCCCGTCCAGTCCTCGTCCACGGTTAAGACGATTGGTTGCGACGAAACACCCACAACAACTCCTCGCGAAACAGAAACAGAATTGTTTGCCGTTGCGTTACCGCTCGCCAAGAACAGCACGTCGAGTTGTGCGACTCCTCGCAGGCGATTGATAGGAATTTCAACAGCAACTTGACCGTTGCCGTCGGCTTCAAAAAACTTCCGGAACTTGCTTTCTTTGCAGAGAACTCGGACTCCTGGTGTGACAGATGTTCGACGCGCGGCATCGAAAACATGAGCAATCACTTCTTCGCAGGCAGTTTCAATTTTCAATCCCACTTGAATTGAGCCGTCGTTACGTTCTCGCAACGATCCACAATCAACCACAAGCCCGGCTGCAGATTCACAAGCTTCAAAAGAAATCTGCCCGAACTTAACCGAGTCGAGACTGTATCGAACGTCATCGAAAACGGGATACGGCCAAGCGGTTGCTTTAAGCATGTGCGTCCTCCCCTAATTGTTCCGACTCTGGTGCGACGGCTTCGGTCGAAAGAGAAGCCTTCAACAAGCCTTCGCTTACTGAGAAAACTTCCGGCTGAAGTGCTTCCGTCGCGCCCGAAATCCGAATTTGAGTATCCGCTGCGAGCGTCGGAATTGTTACTCGCAGCTTTCCATTCGGGAGCGTTTCCTTTGGCAAGTTGCCCGGCACGGTGACAATTCTCTCCAAGCGAAACCTGTCTTCCCTTGAGGCGTTTCCGGTTTCCAAGGCTGGCTCAACCGAGATGTCCACTTTGGACGGCGGCTTCCCTGCTTCCACTCTCGCTCTGACTTCAAAACTGTAGCGGTTCTCATCACGGTTGAACGTTTGGAGACGAAGATGCGGCTGTCCGGGCGGCGGTGGTGGTGGCGGGCCGGTGCGTCCAACGCCGGGAAATTTCAAACCTGCCTCCAGCGGGCTTAAATCACTCGCTGTCTCTGGTTGCTCAACGCGGCTGTTACGCTCAAAATAATCCCGGAGTTTCTTGAGCAAGTCTCGCACCACGGGGCGTGCTTCCGGCCAATGCCTCAGACTCGCCGACTTCTCATCCCAACGAGTGTGCGTCACATATTCGGAGAAACCAAGCAGCACGTCACCGCGAACGCCTTGCTCTGATGCGTCAGATGCCCGCCCGCCGAGCGCTATTCCGACGAATGGGCGAACAAGCGTATTGCCCGTCATCTTCGCATAGCCAACAACCATGCCCTGGCCTCGGATGCACGCGACCTTCCGAACGAAATCTTCTCTGACCTCTTCTTCCCGTGGCACGAAAGCCATTCCGACCTTTGCGAAAGTTGTGGCCTGTGGCGTGGTTCGAGGAGGTGGTCCTTGGGGAACAACAACCGGAATCCGTTCGTTCGGCACATCATGCGTTCCGCGCTCGCCGCTTCGCATCCGCTCGTAAAGCGAAATGAACGGCTGGTAGTGTGCGAGTTGATTTGCCGCGTCGAGACGTTCTCCTGATTCGCTTTCACAAATAACTTCCAAGCGTTCATCAACAATCGCCGGCCAAAAATATCTCGCTGCGTATCGCGCGAACTTCGCGTGCGTTGCCAAATCGTCATCCTCGCTCTCCGGAGCGCACCAGAACGGAATCAGGATTGTTGTCCCACATTCGCTGTTGGTTTCGCGCCGACTGATGCCTGTTTTTGTGGCCAGCACTTGGGCCTGTTCATTGCACAGCGGCCTGCACCAATCTTCTCTTGTGTCACCGCCGTAGCCCAACCCTCTGTATGGAGAACCGCTAAGAAAATGCGGGCCGAGTCTGGCTTGAGCAGCCGCCCTGTGAACAGTGTTGTTGTTGGGAATTGAAAGACGCGAAAAGAAAACCACCGTCTGAACCTGCGAAGCCGACCAGAGAACGGCCTTACCCAATCCATACGTTCCACCCGACCCAAGCCCTTGCTTCTCGCGGCGCGCGTCATCTCGCGCCAAAGCGATGTAGGCCTTTGGCGGTTCTCCCGGCCAACGGCGTTCATCATTCAGGGTGCGGACTGCTTCAGGTCCAACTAAGCCAATCGTGCCTGTTTCGGATATTTCCAAAACATCAAGCGTTGATGACTCCAGTCGAGTCGGGTCACCAAATTCAGTCGGCTCTTCCCTCATCGTGCGAATCCGGTTCGCTTCCGCGACGCGTTCCTTGAGCTTTGACCAACCCAACGCAGCCAGAAAATTCCCTTTCGGCCCAGGGTTGCTAATCCGGTGGAGTTTGAACGAGACGTGAACAATCTGTCCTTGCTGTGCCGCATCCAAGGAATTCTGCAATACTTCTCGGACAAAAATCTCAAATGGCGAGATCGTGTGATCGCCCTCGATGATGATTCTCGATTTGGATGCGGCGTCGTTATCGCCGGCCAATGGTCGTGCTTGGAATTCCCAATCCATATTTTGCTTGCCTTCTATTTCAGCCAGTTGATTTTGATTTCCTTTTCGAGCGGTTTGAATTCGGTATCGGCGGTGACGAGTTCGGCTTTCTTATGTTTGGCAAGCGCAGCGGCAAAGGCGTCGGCCAAGCCCAGCTCATGTTCGTTTTTCAAATGCGCGGCAGACTCGGCCAGTTCGCGGTCGAGCGGCGCAACATCCAGCGGCATCGTGTGTTCAAACCGGCGCGCGGTTTCCCAGCCTTCCTTGCCGTGCTTCTTTTGCATCCTGTAAAGCACTTCCGCCCAGTTGACGGCACTGATGAGCATGGGCTTGTCCGCGTCGGCGGCTTTGTGGAAAAGGTCGCGCACCTGTTCCATGCCCGGTTGCCCAAAGAACATGGCCAGCAGCGCGGAGGCGTCGAGAACGGTGGTCTTCACTTGCGGTTCTCCCGGTCGCGTTCGGCCCGGCGTTCCTCAAGGTGTTCCTGCACGACGGATTTCTCACCGGGCTTCTGTTTGAAGATGCCGCAGAAGGAATCAATGTATTCGCGCGTGACGGGCTGGAAGATGATGCGGTCGCCCTCTTCCACAAAATTGACGCGCGTGCCCGGCTTGATGCCGAACTTGCGGCGGATGCGTGACGGAACGACCAATTGGCCTTTGGATGTGACGTAAGCAGTGTTCATGGCTGTTTTTGACTTTCCGTGGATAGTCTGCCATCAATTACAATGTAAGGCAAGAACTATTTTGTAAGGCTTATTCACAATGCCTTGCCAAAATGCGTGCCGTTGGTTTCGGCTCTTTGGGCATGCAAAAACCGGAAGCCAGTTGCCTGACTTCCGGTTTTGAATTTTTGATTCGGGTCGTTCCCGACCAGGACGGTTTAGAACGACCAGTTGAAGAAGGGGAATCCGGTGGCGAGCTTGTTTGGGAATTCGTTGAACCACGGATTGTTTCTGGCCACATTCACCAATCCAACCTGCACGCCGTGAAGTTTTTCAGCGTAATTGCAGACTCCCAATTGCAAACCGTTCATTTCGGCCGAGAAGTTCACGAAACCGGATTGCAGTCCTTCAAAGCTGCCCTTGGAGTAATTCACAAAGCCATCCTGCCAGCCGACGTAGCTGCCGCTGCTGATGTTGATGAAGCCCCATTGAACGCCGTGGTAGGACTCGGCATAGTTGCCGATGAGCGCCCAACTGAA
Source organism: Verrucomicrobiota bacterium (assembly GCA_016200005.1). NCBI lineage: Bacteria > Pseudomonadati > Verrucomicrobiota > Verrucomicrobiota bacterium. The sequence continues at coordinate 14,813 of JACQFP010000038.1, forward strand.
ACCGGAACTTTCCCCGGTGCTGCCGTTGACGAATCCCAGCGTGAGGCTGTGCTGCGGGTTTTCACTCCATATACCGAGGGAGAATCCATGTATGGTGGTGGTCCGGGATTGGATTGCGATGTCCGGAGTCAGCGAAAGCTGAATCGCGGCGGTGTCGGCCTGAGCGGCCTGGTCGGCTCTGGTGTTCACTGCGCCGATGACAAACAGTGCGATGACGAGTACTTTTTTCATGTATCGGGTTTAGCCAACCGTCTGCACCAATGCAACCATTATTACGTTGGAAAAAAACTCACAAGCCGTTCGGGGAGCACAGCCGCCCCGGCTGTTGTTCGGCGCGCCCTCGCGCCGAACCCGGAACGTACGGCACCCACCCTTTGAGTTCCAAAAGCCACTGCCGGGGCCAACGACGAGGGCGTCGTTGGCTGCGCCCGAGGGCGGGCGCGCTCCCCATTTTAACTGCGCCACCCTGGGAATCTTAGGCTCGACCACGAGAATCATCCCGTTATGATTCTAAAAATGAGCCGGGCCAAAAAACAATTCTTTCCAACTCGCGTAGAATTGAAACCAATGTCGTATCACTTGAACAAACTCCACGCTCTTCGCACTGAAGAACCATCGCAATCCCAATCCCTTGGCTTCACTGACCGGGGTCTTTCGCACGCCGCCGCACTCCTCCTGTCGCTGGCTGCCATGTCCGCTTTCGCTGCAAATTGGCCGCAATGGCGCGGGCCGAATGGCGACGGCATCAGCGCGGAAACGAATGTGCCGATCAAATGGAGCGCCACGGAAAACGTGGTGTGGAAAACGCCGATTCCCGGCGATGGCCATTCGTCGCCGGTGGTGTGGCAGGACAGCGTGTTTCTGACCACGGCCTTGCCGGAATCCAAGGAGCGTCTGTTGCTGCGTTTGGACGCGCGGACGGGAAAAGTTCTCTGGCAACGCACCGTGGTTACGGCGGCGGTCGAGTCGATGCACCGTGAGAACAGTCCGGCCTCCTCGACGCCCGTCACGGATGGCGAGCGCGTTTTCACTTCGTTTCAAAATGGCAAGCGTGTGGACCTGCAAGGTTATGACTTTGCCGGCCAACAGATTTGGTCCGCGCAACCGCTGGAGTTCAACGGTGAACACGGTTACAGTTACACGCCTTTGCTTTATCGCGATCTGCTGATCCTCGACTGCCGCCAGGAGGGCGAAGCGGCATTGCTTGCGCTCGACAAACGCACCGGCAAAGTGCGCTGGCGCGTTGAACCCTCGCGTCGGCGCATATCGCATATCACCCCCTTACTGGTTACCGACGATGGCCGTCAGCAAGTCATCGTGTGTGGCAGCGACGAAATCCGCAGTGTGAACCCGGACAACGGCAAGACGTGGTGGTGGTGTCGCGGACCTTCCGACGTGGCGGTGGCGGGATTGAGCTACGGTGACGGTCTGGTGTTCGCGACGGCGGGTTATCCCGACCGCACCCGCATGGCCGTGCGCGTCAATGGCAGTGGCGACGTGACCGCGACGCATGTGGCATGGAAATCCCGCAAGCAGGTGACTTACGTTCCATCACCGGTTTATCATGCCGGACATTTTTACTCGATCCTCGACCAGGGCATGCTCTGTTGTTTCAACGCGAAGACGGGCGACACCGTTTGGGAGCAACGTCTGGAGGGACGGTTTCGTTCTTCGCTCGTGCTGGCGGCGGACAATGTTTACGCCACGAATGACAAAGGCGTGACCACGGTCTTCCGCGCCACGCCGCGCGGGTTTGAACCCGTGTCGGTGAACGATCTGGGCGAATTCTGTTACACCACCCCGGCCATTGCAGACGGACACATTTATCTGCGCACAGGAAAGCATCTGTATTGCATTGGAAAGGGTCCGACCTGATGCTTGTGTGTCACGGTGTGTTGACTTCCGGCTTGCAGATTCTGTTGCCGCACTCTGCGAGTCTCGCTCAATTCTTCCGGCGGTCGCAGACCGCCGCTGCAATTACCGCCCCTTCGGCAGCGCTCTCGTGCCAGCATAAAGCGCGTTCTTGCCGAGCAACTGCTCGATGCGCAGAAGTTGATTGTATTTCGCCAGGCGATCCGAGCGGCTGAGCGAGCCGGTCTTGATCTGGCCGCAGTTTGTCCCGTTGTTGCGCGCAAGAGCGGGATGTCGGCGATGGTCGAGTCCTCGGTTTCGCCTGAGCAATGCGCGAAGAACATTTTCTGCCAAAGTGAAGGCCGGTACCAATTTGCCGGTCACGAAGGATGAGGCCCTCATTCCACTCAGGGCATTCTTCCGACGCGCTTCCTTTGCAGTGGAAAGACCAAAACATGTGTAATGACGGACGCCCGCACGCCCTGTAAAATTCCGCTGGGGTAAACAACCAACCTCCCACTCAGATGACAGCGGCGGCAACGATCCTGGCGCTCAGTCTTGTGGCCTTTTGGCTTCATGCCACAGTTCAATCTCGTCTCGGCAATAAAGTCGTCGCGCCTATAGCTGGCGACCAATCTGCGCGGGCCTTCGCGCAAGCCCCAAAAACCAGCAGCGTGGGGACGGAAACCCCGCCGCCCGATCAGATCGAGGGTGCAAACCACCAGTTCGTCGAGCCGTCGCGCATGGGCAACAGGCTCTGCCGTTCCCACAAGTCAGGAAATCATACTCCCACCACTCAACCTTCAACTCTCAACGGGAAATCAACCCTATGAAAACCAAACTGATTCTCTCATTTGCGCTGTGGGTTGTCTCCAGCACCTCCACGTTCGCGGCGACCTCAATTACCATCCGCAATCCCACACCGGCGGCCAACGAGTATTTCGGCTATGCCGTGGCGGCAGTGGGCACGGACAGGGTGCTCATCGGGGCAACGGACGCCGGCGGCGGATGGCAGGGCGAGGCCTACCTTTTCTCAATTTACGGAGGGTTCATCGGGACTATCTATAATCCCACGGGCGCCAGTTACGACGATTTTGGCTGCGCCGTGGCCGCAGTGGGCACGGGCAAGGTGCTCATCGGGGACAGCGGGGATAACACCTACGCGGCGGACGCCGGGGCGGCGTACCTGTTTACCAGCTCTGGATCGTTGTTGACCAATTTCCACAGTCCCACGCCCGCGGCCTACGACTATTTCGGCAGTGCCGTGGCGGGGGTGGGCACGGACAAGGTGCTCATCGGGTCGGGCGGCACGGGGTCCGCGTACCTGTTTAGTAGCAGCGGCACATGGTTGACTACCTTCACCAACCCCGCGCCGGCGCTCCCCAGGATTTTCGGCCAATCCGTGGCCGGCGTGGGAACGGACAAGGTGCTTCTCGGGGCCTACGTGGCGGACCCCGGCGCAACGTACTCCGGGACGGCGTACCTGTTCAGCACCAATGGAACGTTGCTGGCCAGTTTTACCAAACCCACGGCGCCCGTCTCGACGTCGTTCGGAATTTCCGTGGCGGCGGTGGGAACGGACAAAGTGCTCATCGGGGCCGACACGGATAGCACGGGCGGTGCGTACGCCGGGGCGGCGTACTTGTTCAGCACCAACGGCACGTTGCTGACCACGCTTACCAATCCCACGCCGAAGGGCTACGCCTATTTCGGCCATGCCGTGGCTGGCTTGGGCACGGACAGAGTCCTCATCGGAGAGTATGGTGGGGCAGCGTACGCCGGGGCGGCGTACGTGTTCAGCACCAATGGAACATTGTTGGCCACTTTCGGGGGGGCGACGACCACTATGTTTGGCTATGCCGTTGCGGCGGTGGGCACGGACAAGGCTCTCATCGGCGCTTATGCCGACGACAGCAACGGGCAAAACGCGGGCATCGCCTTCCTCTATAGTTCATTTACGCCCCCGTCGGCAACGACGCTGCCGGCTACCCCGCTGACGGCGAACTCAGTCACGCTCAACGGCACGGTCAATCCGAACGCGAGCCAAACGACGGCTTGGTTCGAGTGGGGCACGACGACGAGCTATGGCAACAGGACTGCGATCACAAATGCGGGGAGTGGTACGTCTCCGGTGCCGGTAATGTTGCCAATCACCAATCTGCTCGCCGGAACCAATTATCACTGTCGCATCGTGGCGTCGAACAGCTCTGCCGTGGTGACTGGTAATGATCAGGCGGTCCCGTTTCCCATGCCCGTCGTTTCGACTGAGCTGCCCACGGCCATCTCGTCCAGCGGCGCCGCGCTCAACGGCACAGTGAATCCCAATGGCTGGCCGCTCACCGTTTGGTTCGAGTGGGGCCGGGTCTCCCTCACCAATACCGCGGGTCTGATGAATCTGGCCGGTGGCAACGCCACTTTTCCCATACGCGCCACGGTCACCGGGCTGGTTTCCGGCTTGAGCTATGACTACCGACTCGTCGCCAGCAACGGTGGATTCATGGTCCATGGCGCGGTTCAAAACTTCGTGGTCCCTTCACTGCCCGTCGTGAGCACCCTCGCAGCGTCCTCTGTCACGACCAACAGGGCGACTCTCAACGGAACGGTCAACCCGATGTCCTCGCCGGCCAGGGCCTGGTTCGAATGGGGACCGACCACCAACTACGGTTATACCAGCGGTTCAGTGGACGCCGGTTCAACCCCTCAGGTTGTGCCGGTTAACATGAGCATCGGCTCGTTGTTCAGCTTCACCCCGTACCACTTCAGGCTCGTGGCAACAAATGCGGGGGGCGCAGCCTATGGACAGGATGTGACCTTCACCACGCCGAGCGGGTCGGACACGCCCGAAGGGATACACGTCAGCCCCACTCTTCTCTCCTCGGCAGGCGGCATCCTCATTACTGCGACCTATGTCGGCGGAGAATTTTACTCCGAGGCCACACCGCCACCATTCCGAATCCGAATGGTCAACACAAACGGCGCGCGTCTCAGCGCGCTGGATCCTGTGAGCATCAGCCCAACCAAGCTCACTTTCACTTCCCCTGCGTTGGCCGCCGGTTTCTACGGTTTCGTGGTCCAACTCCAGAATGCCGGCCAATGGTTGGATGTGTATGAGTCATCGCACCGATTTTTCAAGGTGGAGATTCAGCCGATACAACTGACGCTCCCGTATCAAATTCTCCAACCACAGTATCCGACTCTGCAACGAAATCCGGCGGATTTTCTCGACACCACGCCAAGCTACACGGCCACGGGCGTGATCACCGGCCAGGTCACCGTCCCCCACCACGTGAACGACGGCGACAGCTTCGCCAACAAACAATGGACGAAGAATTTTTGGCGGAGTGGCGAGAACGGCGTCAAGTTCGAGCTCGACTTCCTGCTCGACAACAACGCCACGTACAATTTCTCGATCCCCTTTGAAATCACCATTGAAATTCCCGCGACTGTGTACCGGGGACAGCACGTCTATTTCACGCCCACCTGGTTCCGCTACCTTGGAGGAGACACACTGCAAGTCGGTCACAGCGGCAGTTACAGCACCGACCACCGCCTCTGGCTGAACGTGCCTTATGACGGCCTGTCGGCGCTGGACCTCTCCCTTTCGCAGCGGCCGGACGGACTTGCAGTTGTCGGTAAGTTGCCTGCGTCTCCTGATGTGGATCTGTGGCTCGATGTTTGGCCATTCAACACCGGGGACGTATCCTATGGTGGCGTGCACAACCGGCTTGGGGGATACGTGGATTTCGGCACCGCCGGTGGGCGAGTAGAGTCGCCTGGCGATGGCTGGCGGCAGGTCTGGACTGGCGAAACCCGGGTCACGGACCTCTGGTACTCCGGCGGGGACCAAATCGCATTTCTGTGCGCCACGCCAATCCCATACGCCTCACAGGTGGCCTGTGGATTGCGCTACGCCGGAGGAGTCAAACTCATCCAAGACTTCTACATGGACGTGCTCTGCACTGACTTCATCCAGGTGAAACCACCCGATCTCTTCGACTTAAGTGTTTACATTCCCGTTTTTGCTCCCACCAATTACAACATCGTCGCCAACCTGTCTTTCCCGGTCGATCTCTACCTTGTCTCTGAGTACATCTATCAGATGGAAGCCGGTTTCGCCTTTGACATGTATTTCATCGATGAAAAAGACTTGGGCTCTTGGTCCCTCGCCAATGTTTACTCGCAACAGGCGGTCCTGAATGTCAACAATGTGCGGGGCGAGTTCACCCTGAATACCACAGTCAATACCGTCCCACGGACCAATTGGATACATGAGTATGCCCCTGCGTTGCCCCCCGACACGGATGTGGATGTGATGAACTACACCGTGCCGGAAGCCAACGCAGCGCGTGCGCGGATTGCAAACCTAACCTTTGCCGCACCTTCTCCTCCGCTGCTCATCACCACCGCCACTCAAGGAACCTTCCCGGACAAACCAGAATCCGAGATGGCGCTGATGTTGTCCACGAATCCAGCTGCCGGCGGCACCATCACGCTCGCTCCGCCCCCGGTGGATGGCGGGTATTCGAACGGCACAGTCGTCACGGTCACGGCCCATGCCGCCGCCGGTTATCAGTTCACCGGGTGGAACGGCGATGCCACCGGCTCGAACAACCCCGCGACGATCACGATGAACGACGTCAAGAGCGTGACGGCCAGTTTCACAACCGTCACTCTTACCGGTGCCGGCTATTTGACCAATGGCTCTTTTCGTTTCGACGTGGGAGGAGTCACCGGGCTGACCTGCGTCGTTCAGTGGTCCACCAACCTAAGCACGACGGATTGGTTGCCCCTCATGACCAATACTTCGCCCTTCAGTTTCACGGATGCCAACGCGGGCAGTTATCCACAACAATTCTACCGTGTGCTGTTGTTGCCATGAAAGCTCCACCACGCTTCGATGTCCAAGTCCTCGTTGCGACCACTGTGGTCGGCTCCCGACCCTCGTCTTCGATGGGTTGGACATTGAAGCAAAACGTCAACAGCATCATCCTGCGGAACTGAACAACATAACTGCCGGGGTTCAAGACGACAGAACCACCAAGCCATGCATCGTCAATCCAGTCGCAGATATCTGCTTCCACCGGTTGCACACGCCGCGGATCGCCTCGAACATAACCGACATCCAGAAGCCGGCTTGCTGGCTCCCGGGCTGGAATTATTGTGTGGCTCGCCGCGCCCGCGAAATCCGATTTGAACTGTGGGCGGATCCTGGCGATTACCGCCGCGCTTTCGGCAACGCGCTCGTGCCGGCGTAAACGGCATTCCTGCCAAGCAGTTGCGCGATGCGCAGGAGTTGATTGTATTTCGCCAGACGATCCGAGCGGCTGAGCGAGCCGGTCTTGATCTGGCCGCAGTTCGTGGCCACGGCGATATCAGCGATGGTCGCGTCCTCGGTTTCGCCGGAGCGATGCGACAGGACGGCGGTGTATTTGTTCATCTGCGCCAGTTCGACGGCGTCGAGGGTTTCGGTAAGCGAACCGATCTGGTTTACCTTCACGAGAATTGAGTTGGCCGTGCCGGTATCAATGCCGCGCTGGAGGAATTTCACGTTCGTCACGAACAAATCATCGCCGACGAGTTGGACGCGGTCGCCGATTTTGTCCGTGAGCTTTTTCCACGTCGCCCAATCGCCCTCCGCGCAACCGTCTTCGATGCTCACGATCGGATACTTGGCGCAAAGCTTCGCGTAAAAAGCCACGAGGTCATCACCGGTCACAGTTTGGCCGGTGCTTTTCTTAAACGTGTATTTCGCGTTGCCATCATAAAACTCGGACGCGGCGGGATCAAGCGTGAGATAGATGTCTTTGCCCGCCTTGTAACCCGCGTCCTTGACCGCTTGCAGAATGGTTTCCAGCGCGTCTTCCACGCTTTTGAGCTTGGGTGCGAACCCGCCTTCGTCCCCGACGGCGGTGGACAATCCGCGCTTTTTGAGCACGGCTTTAAGGGCGTGAAACGTTTCCGTGATTGCGCGCAAACCTTCGTTAAACGTCGGCAAGCCGAGCGGCATGATCATGAATTCCTGGAAATCAATCGGCGCATCCGAGTGCGCGCCGCCGTTGATGACGTTGGCCATCGGCACGGGCAGCACTTTTGCGTTCGGCCCGCCGAGATAGCGGAACAACGGCTGGCCGAGATGGCTGGCGGCGGCCTTTGCATTCGCGAGTGAAACCGCCAGGATAGCATTGGCACCTAGCTTGGATTTCGTTTCCGTGCCGTCGAGTTTAAGCATGATGCCATCGACCGTGAGTTGATCGAGCGCATCGACACCGCGCAGCGCGGGAAGAATTTTGGTGGTCACGTTCTTGACCGCCTTGGAAACGCCCTTGCCGCCATAGCGTTTCTTGTCGCCATCGCGCAGTTCAATGGCTTCGTGTTCGCCGGTGCTGGCGCCGGAAGGCACCGCCGCGCGCCCGACGGCGCCACCAGCCAGAAACACATCAACTTCCACTGTGGGATTGCCGCGCGAGTCGAGAATTTCGCGCGCTTGAATGTCGTAAATCGTGCTCATAGAATTGATTCGGAATCGCCCAATGTGGCGCGCATCATAGAAACGGTTCGTAGCGAGTCAAGCAACCTATTCATCGCAATGATCACTGCGACTCCTGCGAAGCGTGGCTTGCCTTTGCTCCTCGACTGATTAACATCGACGCATGAAGTCCATTGTCTCCATTGCGCGGCTTGCTTCAAGGTCGCGTTCCCTTCCGTTGACGAAGGTCCGCGCAATCATTCTTATTCTCGGACTTGCACATTTGACGCTTCTCGCGGCAGCGGACACATCACCCGATCCCAAATCTCTCCCGGCGCCCAAACATGTCGTGGTGCCGAAGTTGCACGGGCCGATCAAAGTGGATGGCGAATTAGGCGAACCAGCCTGGGCCAAGGCCGCGGTGCTCGAACCATTTTATCTCAATGACAACGGGAAACAGGAACATGAGCATACGGCGGTGCGCATTTGGTATGACGACGATGCGCTCTATCTCGGCTGGACGTGTCGCGATACGGACATACAAGCCACGTTCACCAATCGCGACGATCATCTTTGGGAGGAAGAGGTCGTGGAATTCTTCGTCACACCGAAAAGCCTGACGCGTTACTTCGAGTTCGAGTGGAATCCGCTGAACACGATCTTCGACGCCATCATCAACAACGATCTGGATGAACGCGGCGTCTCGAAGGGAATTCGCGGCGAGTGGGATTACACCGCGAAGGGATTGACGAACGCCGTCAAAGTCAAAGGCACGGTCAACAACTCCAGCGACAGGGATCAATACTGGCAGGTGGAAGTCAGGCTGCCCTTTGCCGATCTCGGCCATCCGGCGCCGCAAGCCAATGAGGTTTGGCGCGCGAATTTTTACCGCTACAACCGCACCAAGGGTCGCCCGGAGGAAACCGTGAGTTGGTCGCCAGCGCTCCTGCCCGGATTCCACCAACCCACGCGGTTCGGCTATCTGGAATTTGGAAAGTAAGCGATGCTTCGGACGTCCTTTCCGCGGGTTACCGGCGATCCGGATTGGTTCAATTGAACGGATTTTGTGAGCGTTCGAATTCGCGTTCGTCCTCGAGCTTGCGGCGGACGAGGCTGAGCGTGGCCCGGGCCAGCTCGCGCAGTTCTTCTCCCTGGGTTTCAATTTCCATTTCCAACTCGGCGATGCGTTGTTCGTACGCCTGAATACGTTTCTGCGCGGGCAGGTGCAAATCAGCCAGCCGCGCTTCCAGTTCCGCGAGGGCCTGGTGCGCTTTTTGTTGCGTCTCGATCAAAGCTTTGCGCTGGGCATAGAGGCCCTGCACCAGACTTTGCTTGGCGAACTCGGCCAGCTCCGGCATGAGTTTTTCCCGGAGCATCTGGGCTTGCTGGCCGGCCCGCACCTCGGCGTCCAGCGCCCGTTGCTTCCAGTTCTCGACGGATGCGGGATCATCGTTCGCCTCCCCGTGCAGTCTAATCAATGCACGAGTCGCATTGGGAATGCCCCCCTCAACCGGTACCCGTCGCCAGAACAAGAGCACCAGACAACCCAGGAGCAGAACGATGAGTCCGAGCAAACCCACCATCCACCACACGGCGCGCCCCGACGCAACGACCGTCGGCGGGAGGGATTCCGCAAGCGAAGGGGCCATGGTCGTCGGTGCCACAGACGGTGGCGCGCGGTCCGGCGGTTCGGCAGTGGACGCCGGTGGCTGGACGCTGACCGGGGGCGACTCGAGGATTTTGATGTCGTTGGTGGACTTCAAAATGATCTCTGGCCGTCCTTGATAAGCGATGATGCGACCGGTGACTTCCACGCGCCGGCCGACGTAGGTTTCGATGTCGGGAAAGTTGTTCGTGTTCTTGCCGCGAATCACGCAGGTCAACGGCGAGTCGGGATATCGCTGGTTCAGATTCAACAAGGCGACCGTCGGTCTGAGGGCCACTTGCACCACCGTGTCTTTCACCACCACCTCCTGGCCTAGGTAATTCGTCGCGTCCATCGCAGAGATTTCCGGTATTGCATTACTCTGCGGCAGGGCGTCGGGTGGCCACGCCAGCAGGAACAAGGCGAGAACCGTCACCGGCCAAGGATTCATCGAAGTTCGCATGGCGTCATCATGAGGCTTCAAACCAGTTTGTGCAACTCGTGCTTTTGGGGATGTGCCCTCCGCTCCACGCCACGGCCAATCGCTTCTTCCAGTTGCGAAGTCCCTGAAGCAGATTTGAAATTCTGGTTGCGGGCCAGTTGGCCCGGTCGTAACAATCACCCCGGCAATGGGGTTTGCCGTCCCGGCTTGGGAAAACCGCCTGACTGTTTTCAGCGCTGATAACTCCTACCAGTGACGAACGCATTGGCGGGAGCTTTTTATGCTGGCATATCTCTGGATCGGTCTCGGTGGCGCGCTGGGCAGTGTGGCGCGGTTCTGGTTTTCCGGCGTCGTTGCGCGGCAATTCGGCGAAACATTTCCTTGGGGCACGATTTTGGTAAACGTCAGCGGTTCGTTTGTGATTGGATTTTTTGCCACGTTGACCAGCCCCGAAGGCCGATGGCTTGTGCCCGCCAGCTTCCGACAATTCTTCATGATTGGCATCTGCGGCGGCTACACCACGTTTTCGTCGTTCAGTCTGCAAACACTCAATCTTGCGGATGACGGCGAGTGGCTTTACGCCGGCGCGAATATTGTCTTCTCCGTGGCGCTTTGTCTGGTGGCAGTCTGGCTGGGACATCTGCTGGCCGTCGGACTCAATTCAATGAAAGGAACCTGATATGCAAATCCCGCACGAAGCCGTCCTGCTGCGAATCTTCATTGGCGAAAGTGATCGCTGGGAACACAAGCCTTTGTACGAAGCGATTGTCTTGAAAGCTCGCGAAGCGCATCTGGCCGGCGCCACGGTATTGCGCGGGCCGATGGGCTTCGGCAAATCCAGCCGGCTGCACACCGCCAAGATTCTCCGGCTCTCGATGGACCTACCGATGGTGATTGAAATCGTCGATAGCGAGGAAAAAATCCAGGCGTTCCTGCCGACGCTGGATGCCATGATGGGCGGCGGCTTGCTGACGCTGGAGAAGGTCAAGGTGATCGATTACCGCGCCGGGAAAACGGAGCCAACGTCCTGAAGGCTCGTTTTAACGCTGTCCTTACAGCGTAGCCGCCGAGATAACGAGGCGGAATTTGGTTGAGGACATTCACTGTGGTCCGCCTCCTCGCGTCGTCGGCTACGAATTCAAAAATGAATTGTCGCAACCGACCTTTCCCGGCAGGCTGTGCGCCCTTATGCAGCAGGTGAATCTGGGCATCATTGGCGGCGGCACCGTGGGCAGCGGCGTTTTTCACGCGCTGCAACGCAACGGCGACCTGTTGGCTTCCCGCATCGGCGTCAAAGTCCATCTCCGCAAAGTCGCGGTGAAAGCTTTTGACGAGCCTCGGCCCTATCCCATCCCGGAATCCTATCTCACGACTGACTGGCAAAGCGTGGTAAACGATCCCAAGGTGGACATCGTCGCGGAACTCGCCGGCGGCACAGGCATTGCCCGCACCATGATTCTCACGGCGTTGAAACTCGGCAAGCCGGTTGTCACCGCCAACAAAGCCTTGCTCTCCGCGCACGGGGAAGAATTGTTTTCCGCCGCGCAGGAATACAAAACCAATCTTTATTACGAGGCCAGCGTCGCGGGCGGCATTCCCATTATCAAATCGTTGCGCGAAGGTTTTGTCGGCAATCGCATTACGCATCTTTACGGCATTGTCAACGGCACCTGTAATTACATCCTCACACGAATGAAGCTCGAAGGCGCGGATTTTGCCGGTGTGCTAGCCGACGCGCAAAAGCAAGGCTACGCCGAAACGCCACCCGACCTCGACATCGACGGCTGGGACTCGCAGCACAAGATCGGAATCCTGGCGTCGCTGGCGCACGGATTTTGGGTCAACCCAAAACAAATCCATGTCGAGGGCATCCGTCACATCTCGGCGCTGGACATGAAGTTTGCCAGCGATCTCGGTTACACTATCAAGCTCTTGGGAATTGTGAAGATTCTCGAAAGCAAAAAGCAGAAAACAGAAAGCAGAAAACGAATTCAAGTTTCGGTTTATCCGACGCTGATTCCCCACGCTCACGTCCTGGCCAGCGTGAGCAATGTTTTCAACGCCGTGTTTGTGCGTGGCGACGTCGTGGGCGACACGTTGTTCTACGGGCGCGGTGCCGGCAAGGACGCCACAGCCAGCGCGGTGTTAAGCGACTTCGCGGACGCCGCGCTCGATCTCAAGTTCGGCACCAAACATCGCGTGCCACCGTTCGTGCCGCATGAACTTGACGGTGCCGTGTTGCCGATGGACGAAGTCGTTTCACGCTATTTCGTGCGTTTAAGCGTTGTGGATCGGCCCGGAACGCTCGCCAAGATCGCCGCCATTTTCGGTGAAGCCGGCATCGGCATTTCGTCTGTCATTCAACCCGAAGGACACGAAGGCGAAAGTGTGCCGTTGATTCTGATGATTCACGATGCGCCGAACGCCGCCATGACCAGGGCGCTGAACAAAATCGCTAAACTGCCGGTGGTGAAATGTCAGCCGGCGATGATCCGCGTCGAAACTTTCGACTAGAGTTCGCCATGGCAGTTCTTTTCCGCAGCACCAACGCACAATCCTCCGCAGTGAATCTGCGTGAGGCGTTGCTTGGCGGCCAGGCGCCGGACCGCGGACTTTATCTCCCTGAAACGTTCCCGCGCTTGTCGGTGGATGAAATCGCCGCGTTCGCCAGACTCCCTTACCACGAAATCGCCGCTCACGTGCTGTCGAAATACACCGATGACATTATTCCAAATGCCGATCTCACCGCAATGTGCCGCGACGCCTACAACTTCGATGTTCCGCTCGAAAAGGTTTACGACCACGTCTTTGTCATGCGACTCGACCAAGGCCCGACGGCGTCGTTCAAAGATTTCGCGGCGCAGATGATGGCGCGGCTCATGGGAAGATTCTTGCAAGAGGATGGCAGGCAACTCACCATTCTCACCGCCACCAGCGGCGACACCGGCTCGGCCGTCGCGCACGCTTTCCATAACGTTCCCGGTATCCGCGTCCTCGTGTTGTTTCCATTCGCTGAGGTCAGCGTGAGCCAGCGCAAGCTGATGACGACGCTCCGCGACAACGTCCGCACCATCGCGATTGACGGCAAGTTCGACGATTGCCAGGCGATGGTGAAGCGCGCGTTCAGTGACCCGGCGTTGAAACACATTCCGCTTTCGTCCGCCAACTCCATCAACATCGGGCGCCTGTTGCCCCAGAGCGTATATTATTTTTATGCTGCGTCGCGCGTCGCGAAACCGGGCGAGCCACTTGTGTTCTCCGTGCCGAGCGGAAATTTCGGCGACATGATGGGCGCGGTCGTCGCCGGGCAAATGGGTTTGACGATCCAAAAACTCATCGCGCCGGTCAACGACAACGATGCCTTCCCGCGTTTTCTCGCGAGCGGCCATTACGAAAAAGTTTCGCCTTCGCGCAACTCCGTCTCCAACGCGATGAACGTCGGTCATCCGAGCAACCTCGCACGACTCGTGGCCGTGTACGGCGGCCGCATGGATGAGACCGGCAGAATTCATCAGATGCCCGACCTCACGGCGATGCGCCGCGATTTGTTTTCCAGTTCGGTTTCTGACGAGCGCACGCGCGCGACGATCAAAGAAGTCTGGACGAAGTATCGATTGCTCCTCGAACCACATGGCGCGGTGGCATGGCGTGGCTTCCTCGACTGGCTTGAAGTTGAATCGTTGGGCAATGCGCCCGCCGTGATCCTCGAAACGGCGAATCCGGCGAAGTTCCCTGAAGAAATTGAAAGAATGATGGGCTGGTCACCAGATATTCCACCCGTGATGGAGACCACAAACAAATTGCCGGAGGATTTTGACCGGATGGGTGCGGATTATGAAAAGTTCCGTTCCTATCTAATCCAGCGACATACGGTCACTTGATTGCTGACGCATTTCTGGCATTCTTCCTGTCCCGCCGGGTTTTGGCGGAATTATTTTTCTAGAGATAAACATGGCATTGATCGTTCAAAAATATGGCGGCACGTCGGTCGGCAATCCTGACCGCATCAAAAATGTTGCGGCGCGCGTGGCGAAGTACCGCGGCAAAGGCGACAAAGTGGTCGTCGTGGTGTCTGCGATGAGTGGCGTCACCGACAATCTGATCAAGCTCGCCAAGGAAATCATGCCGCTGCCAAGCGAGCGTGAGATGGACATGTTGCTGGCCACGGGTGAGCAAACCACGATCGCGTTGACCGCGATGGCGCTTCATGCGCTGAACATTCCCGCCGTCTCACTGACTGGCGCGCAGGCGGGCATTCTTACCGACGGCGTCCACACCAAGGCCAAGATTCAAAACATCACGCCCAAACAAGTTCATGCGTTGCTCGACTCCGGCAACGTGGTCATTGTGGCTGGTTTTCAAGGGCAGACGCCCGACGGTCACATCACCACATTGGGTCGCGGCGGCTCGGACTTGACGGCCATCGCGCTGGCGGCGGCGTTGAAGGCGGACCTTTGTCAGATTTACACGGACGTGGACGGAGTTTACACCGCCGATCCGCGCATCGTGCCCGGCGCGCAGAAGCTTGACGAAATTTCCTATGATGAAATGCTCGAACTGGCGAGCCTTGGCGCAAAGGTGATGCAATCCCGCTCGGTGGAGTTCGCCAAAAAATTCGGCGTGGTGTTTGAAGTGCGCTCCAGTTTGAACGACAACCCCGGAACCATTGTGAAAGAAGAAACCAAAAGCATGGAGGACGTCGTCATTCGCGGCGTCTCGCTCGACAAAAACCAGGCCAAGATCACGCTCGTTGCGGTGCCGGACAAACCCGGCGTGGCCGCGCGCATCTTCAAGGCCATCGGCGACGCCAACGTCAATGTCGATATGATCGTGCAGAACGTCAGTCATGGTGCCGGCACGCCCGCCACCGACCTGTCCTTCACGATCGATAAACCTGATCTCCTCAAAGCGCGCAAGGTCATCGACGGGCTAAAGGCCGACGTTGGGTTTCGCGAAGCCATTGCCGACGAACAAATCGGCAAGCTGTCCATCGTTGGGGTCGGCATGAAAAGTCATTCCGGTGTCGCCGCCAAGATGTTCGAAACGCTTGCCCGTGAGGGCGTCAACATTGGAATGATTTCCACCAGCGAAATCAAAATCTCCGTGGTCATCGAACTGGCCAAGGGCGAGCAGGCGATGAAGGCGGTGCACGCGGCTTTTTTAGAATGATCACCTCCGCGATTCAGCCACGCTTCCGGTCAGCCAATCGAGGTAGCGTTTATTTCCTCCGCTCAACGGCAACACGATGAACTCAGGCGTTTCGTAAGGATGTTTGGACAAGATCAATTTCTCCAAGGCCACCAGCCGCGCGCGCGTTGTTTTCAAAACCAACAACACTTCTGTGCTGGTTTCCAATTTGCCCTGCCACCGGTAATGCGATTCAATTTTCGGAATCAAATTGGCGCAAGCGATCACTCGCGCTTGCAACGCCACCCCGGCCAGTTTGCGCGCGGTTCTCAAGTCCGGCGCTGTCACCAGAACCACGAAGTACTTGTCCGTTGATTTCATAGGCATTATGTCGGTTGCCAAAAGCAATTCTCGATTCCAACGACGCCGGCGCACCCCGTCCACTCCCCTTCCTCCGACTTACCGCACGGTCGCGCCGTCGCAGCGAGCGGGGAGAGAATTTCCCAAAAGCAGATTCCGCGCAAGGAACCCCGCACGCGCAAATGTCATGATTGGGTTGAACGACGCCGCGGCAGGAGCATCAGAAGGCTTGCCATCATTGGGCCGAATGAAAACATCCACCACCGCTTCTGCTGGGACAGGCTGTAGGAACCAAGCGCGGTTCTTTCAAGAATTGGGTTGGTCGGCTTGCCCGAATGCTTTACCGGGCGCGTTGCCTTGACTGTGGCGGAGTTGACAATTGCGGATTGCTTGCCCTGTACGCCAGAAGCAGGTTTAGTTTTCTCCGTGATGACCGCTGAAACCATGATCGAATGTGAAAAGCTGACCAAGTGTTTCGGCCATTTCACGGCAGTGGATCACGTTTCGTTTTCCATCGGCAAGGGTTCGATCTTTGGTTTCCTCGGGCCAAATGGGTCGGGCAAATCCACGGTCATCCGTATGTTGTGCGGGTTGCTCGAACCGAGCGACGGCTTGGGGCGCATCGCGGGGTTCGACGTGGCGCGGGAAGCGGAGCAGATCAAATCGCTCATCGGCTACATGTCGCAGAAGTTTTCACTCTACGACGAGTTGACGGTGCATGAGAACCTGACGTTTTACAGCCGGCTTTACGGACTGCGCGGCGTGGCGCTGGCGAAGCGGCGCGGGGAATTGATCGCCCTTACGCATCTCGAACCGTATCTAGAGCGGCGCGCGGGGCTGCTCTCCGGCGGCTGGCGGCAACGGCTGGCGATGGCGTGTTCGCTCGTCCACAAGCCGAGTGTGTTGTTCCTCGACGAGCCGACGGCAGGGATTGATCCGGTGGCGCGGCGCGAGTTGTGGGATTTGCTGTTTGAGTTTTCGAGCCAGGGCATCACGCTGTTCGTGACGACGCATTATATGGACGAAGCGGAGCGATGCTCGCACGTGGGCTACATTTACATGTCGAAGCTCGTGGTGTGCGGTGTGCCGGATGACTTGAAGCAGTTGCCGGTGGTGAATCCGCCCGGCACGAAGCGGCTCGATGTGACTTGTGACCACGTCACGGTCGGCTTGCAGGCGATCCGCCATGAGCGCGGCATCCGCGCGGCGACGGTGTTTGGCCAGTCCATGCATCTGCTGGTGGATGAGGGGTTGCCGGAACAATTCTTGCGCGACAAACTGGCGGCTGTGAACATCCATCGCGCGGACATCCGGCCCATCGCGCCGTCGTTGGAGGATGTGTTTGTGGCGTTGACGAACCGCAACAACGGAAAATGAAGCTCCAAATTCCAAGCTCCCAGTTCCGGAGAAGCACCAAGCTTCAAGCATCGATGCGCGAAGATCGGCTGGTTGAGGTTTCGGGTTTGGAATTTCTCTGGTGCTTGGAGGTTGGTGCTTGGAGGTTTTTGTGAGAACACCCATCCGCGGTTTCAGCGGGATTGACCCGTCAACGGGAGTCCTTTATTGTAGCAATGGTCGAATGGATTTTAAGATATGAAACGTGATCCAAGCTGGGTTAAAGCTCGAATTGCTGCGCGCATTCTGGTGCGGAGGCAGGCGGGGCGAGTATTGCCGCGTGATGCCCGGCTCGCCCGCAAGCTCGCCACTGACGACGACGTGACGGATCGGTTGATTGATCAGGCGCTTGCCTGCCTTTGCGCCGAGCGGAAGAATCTGAATTACCATGACATCCTTCGATCAACCCTGGCGACCACAGCTTGATTGGTCCGCGCCAGCCGGGCGTGTGCTGGATCAACTGGTGGCGGCGCTCCCGGTGAATCGAAAATGGGAAATCATTGTCTTCGGGTCGTCCCCGTTGCAACTGGGCATCGACTCGCGATTTCTGAGTGGCGACGTGGACGTGATTTCTGATGAAGATATCACGGAATACTGCGAACGGGCGGGCTTGTTGAAAGGCAAGGCGTCGATTTACGTCGAGCCATGCACCGTAGCTGCTTTTACCGCCAGCCCTGACTGGTTCGTGCGAGCGTTTCGGTGCGAGCGAAGACACGTGACGTTTACTTTCCCGCATCCGATTGACATCCTCGTTTCCAAAATCAAGCGGCTGGAGGAAAAAGACCTGCGCGCGTTCAAGCTCGTCCGCGACAAGACCGGCCATCCCGACGAAGAAGATTTGATTCAAGCGCTGCGTCGCGTGGTGGATATTTTTCGCCCGTCGTTCGACGAAGAAAGCGCCGGCAATCCAATGCACAACACGCAAGTGCTCTGGCGAGAGTTGTTCGGCAAAGAAATTGATGTGCACGCCAGCATAATCGCCCCGGCGTTGGCCGAGCGCCGCCGCGCCTACGGTGTGGGCGCGGCCGGATTGAAGACAACACTGTCCGGGATCAAACCATCCAAGTGAAATCTCCCTTCCGCGGTTTCAACGCCATTCTCTACAAGGAATTCATCGTGGTGTTGCGTGACCCGCTCACGCTGTTCTTCATGTTTTTTCCGCCGTTGATCGAAATGGTCGCCTTTGGCTACGCGCTCGACAACGACGTGAAACACATGGCGATGGTGGTAATGAACGAGGACCGCTCGGTCGAAAGCCGCCAGATCGTGGACAACTTCGTCAACACGCAAACCTTCCGCGTAGTGGGCGAAGTGCAAAGCGTCAGCGAGATGGCCACCGCCATCCGCAAAGGCAAAGCTTACGTGGGATTGCAAATTCCACCCGACTTCACGCGCGATCTTCACGCCGGCCGCACGGCGCGGGTGCAGGTGTTGATCGACGGCTCCAGTTCCACCATCGCGCTGTCGGCGTTGAACACGGCGTTGGCGGTGGCGCTGCGCCAATCCGTGATGTCGCTGTTACGCGAAATGGGCCGCCGCGAGTTGCCGATGGAGGTGCGCCCGCAAATTCTTTACAACCCGGCGATGAAAAGCCCGAATTTTTTTGTGCCAGGCGTCATCGGAGTCGTGCTGCAGATCGCCACGACGTTCGCCACGGCGATGTCTCTGGTGCGCGAACGCGAGCGCGGCACGTTGGAACAATTGCTGGTCAGCCCGCTCTCGCGCTGGGGATTGATGCTCGGCAAGATTGTGCCTTATCTGCTGATCGGGATGTGCATGGCGACGGGACTGTTCGCCATCATGCACTGGCTGTTCGCGGTGCCGATTGCGGGTAGTTTGATGGCGCTGTTCGCGTCGAGTTTGATCTACGTTTTCACGCTGTTGAGTCTGGGTCTGCTGATTTCGACGAAAGCGGAAAACTCCATGCAGGCGCTGCAGATGTGCATGATGCTGATCATGCCGTCCGTGTTTTTTTCCGGATTCATTTTCCCGCGCGAAACGATGCCGTGGATTTTCAACGCCATCGGCGCAATGCTGCCGACAACGTATTTCATCGAGCTGGAGCGCGCGATCATTCTGCGCGGCGCGAGCTTGACGGAATTCTGGTTTCACCTGACGGTGATGTCGGGCATGGGACTCGCCTTGTTCGCCCTGTGCGCCTTGCGGTTCAAAAGGAAGATCGCGTGAGTTGGAGTGCATGAGGCACTCGCCAATCCACCACACGACCGGTCTTTACTTTCCTGGCAGCGCGGCGCGCCAGCCGTCCTGCAGCAGTTTCTTTATCTCGGCAAGTTGTGCTGCTTGCTTCTCATCCTTGACCAGATTTGCGTATTCGAACGGATCGCTGTCATGGTCATACAACTCCGCCGTGCCATCTGGCCATTCCGTGTAACGCCAGCGCCCGTCGAACAGCGTTCGGCCCATCCTCGACACATCGAGCTTTTTCGCCACGTCATTGTTGTTGCTGCGGCTGACGACGGTGAACACCGCACGTTTCCAATCGCGGCGCGGATTGTCCAGTAACGGAACGAAGCTTGTGCCTTCGAGGTCGCTCGGAATTTTCAAGCCGCAGAGGTCCGCGAGCGTTGGGTAGAGATCCACGAGTTCCACGAGCTGCGTCGAGACGCCGGATTTTTTCCCCGGCGCGGCGACGATGAGCGGCACGCGCGTCGTCTCCTCGAACAGACACATCTTGTGCCACAGCCCGCCATGCTCGCCGAGATGGTAGCCGTGATCACTGTGGAAGACGACGACCGTCCTGTCCCAGAGTTTCAGACGGTCGAGCGTGTCGAGTAACACGCCGACCTGCGCGTCCATGAAACTGATGCCGGCGTAGTAGGCCGCGATGGTGTCGCCCGGACGCGTCTCCGGAAATTTCTGCGCACCGAGCCGGTACGTAAGCGCGAGATCGGGAATATTTGCCAGATGTTCCAGTGGTCCGTAACGCGGCTTCAACTTGTCCGGCTCGTAGAACGCATAATATTTTTCCGGCGCAATGTATGGCGCGTGCGGACGCCGGAAACCGGCCGCAATGAAAAACGGTTTTCCATCCTTCAAACAATTTTCCAGCAGCTCGACTGCCTTGCGCGCGACAAATCCATCCCAGGTGTCTTCGTCCTTCGCCCGAAGCACGATTCCGATAGGGCCTTGTTTGCGCAGAATCTGTTCGGCGGGTGGGTTCTTCGCCGATTTCTTCTCGCGAATGTCCACGTCCCACGAACGCGGGTCTTCGAACTGGTCGCCGGTGTGAAAGATCTTCCCGACTTTGATGGTACGGTAACCCTGTTGACGAAAATATTCCGGCATGAACACCGCGTCTTTCAGGAATGTTCGGGGCGGAGTCGCGTTGTCCACGATGCGCGTGGTGTCCGGCCGGCAACCGCTGAGGAACGACGTGCGCGAGGCGTTGCAGACCGGATAGTTGCAGTAGCCACGATCAAACCGCACGCCGCGCGCCGCGAGGCGGTCGAGGTTTGGCGACTTCACCACCGGACTCCCGTAACAGCCGAGGTTGTTGTTCAAATCATCGGAAACAATGTAGAGCACGTTCAAGCGCGCCGACGCTTTATCCGCGCCGGCTGCGATGGAAACAGCGAGCAATATTGCTGCGAAGAGGAGTGGCTGCACGGGTTTATGTTCAGTCGCTATGCCGCTCTGGTCAAGTTCGTCGTTGGATCAGGGTCGATTTGGAGGTTTGCGCGCCAACGATGATGCGGATGCCGCTGATGTCGTTGATATGGCGCTGTAGAAAGAATGCAATCGTGGAGGAACACCTTGTAACCAGTTTTGAGCTTTGCACTCGTCGGCGAACCAGGCTTACCTGGCGCGACAGAACTTTTCTGGTTCGATGGTCGCGAGCACATCGCAGACCTCTTTGAGAGCTTCCATTTTTCCGAGCGCCAACGCGGCGGTGCCTTTGTGCAAGTAAGCCTCGACCAGTTTCGGGTCCAGCGCAATAGCCCGGTCGGCATACGCCATCGCCTTGTCATGATGTCCGAGTCTGCCAACCATGGTGGCGAGATTTGACCAGCCAAGTTTATGACCAGGGTTGATCTTCAACGCCTGCTCAAGGCACGCAATACCTTCCGCCGGACGCTGCAGGTTTTCGTAAAGAATCCCCGCGAGATTGTTCCACGCATTGACGTCAGATGGATCGATCGCCAGGGCCTCGCGATAGGCCGTTTCCGCTTTGGCGAATTGATTTGTGCCACTGAAGCCCAGGCCCATGTAATAGAGCGCCTTGTGGTCGTTCGGGTTTTCTTCGTGCCACTTCTGCGCGAAGGTCAACAGTTCATGCCACAACCCTTGCTCGCACATTTGGCGGGCAAGCCGGCAGTGTTCTTCTGCGTTCCGTGCCATGATTTCGTGCCCACGTAATAACAGGCCGCCCGGTCAACCGCAAAATAATTTGTGGAGTTATGACGCTGGTCCTTGTCGCCGTGACCGGAGAGATTCAGCGTTTCAGCAATTCGGCCACATCCACTGCGACGTCGGGGAAGGCTTGTGGTTTGGCTTTGTCGCCCGCGCGCAGGATGGTTTTTGATCCATAGCCCGGGAAGTGCGGTTCGCGATAAACTTCAATTGTTTCATCGTTGAGGTTAACAAGCCACACCTCCGTAATGCCCGCGCGTCCGTAGGCGGGAAGTTTTTCTTCGCGGTCAGTCACCAGCGAAGTGTCAGAAACTTCGATCAGCAAGTACACATGCTCCGGTTGCGGATGGCGCTTCCGGTAAAAGTCGGAGGACGGCTTGAGTAATACCAAGTCCGGCTGCGGTTCGGAATGATCGTCCAAACGCACCGGGTTCTGAACCGCCGTCATCCATCGCCCTTTGGAGGCCGCGGTGAAGCTTTCGATCAGATAATTGGTTACGCCTCCATGAAAAGGGCCAATCGGTGACATATCAATAATTTCTCCATTGAGCAGTTCCACGCGCGCGTCCGGCCTGAGCACGCCGGTTTCCGCCATGCGGTAGTACTCCTTTACGCTGAAACGATGTTTGGTCGGCGCAAGCATGACTTCACTTTAACCAATCATTTCGGCGTCTGCAATCCCATCTTCGCCGCCACCTGCGCAACGTCTTTGTCACCGCGACCGGAGAGGTTCACGATGATGAGCGCGTCCTTGCTCATCTTCGGCGCGTGTTGGATAACCTCGGCAATGGCGTGGGCGGATTCGAGCGCGGGAATAATTCCTTCCAGCCGTGCGAGTTTGAAGAAAGCTTCGAGCGCTTTGTCGTCGGTGGCGTAGGTGTATTCGACGCGCTTTTGATCGCACAACCAGGCGTGTTCCGGGCCGACAGCGGCGTAATCGAGTCCGGCGCTGACGCTGTGGGTGAGTTGAATCTGGCCAAACTCATCCTGCAACAGAAACGAGCGCGTGCCTTGCAAAACGCCAAGCGAGCCGCCTTGAAACCGCGCCGCGTGTTTGTTCGGAATGATGCCTTCGCCCCCCGCCTCGACACCGACCATCTTCACAGACTTGTCTTCGAGAAACGGATAAAAGAGGCCCATTGCGTTCGAGCCGCCTCCGACGCAGGCAACGAGCAAATCGGGCAGGCGCTCCTCCTTTTCCAGAATCTGCCGACGTGCTTCATCGCCGATGACGCGCTGGAAATTCCGCACCATGAGCGGATACGGATGCGCACCATAGACCGTTCCGAGGATGTAGTGCGTCGTCCGCACGTTGGTGACCCAGTCGCGCATGGCTTCGTTGATGGCTTCCTTCAACGTTTTCTGTCCGGCTTCGACCGGCACCACTTCCGCGCCGAGCATTTTCATGCGAAAGACATTCAGCGCCTGCCGTTCGCAATCCACTGCACCCATATAGATAACGCACTTGAATCCGAACATGGCCGCGACGGTGGCTGTGGCGACGCCGTGCTGGCCCGCGCCGGTTTCGGCGATGATGCGCGTCTTGCCCATGCGTTTCGCGAGCAGAATCTGGCCGATGCAGTTGTTGATCTTGTGCGCGCCAGTGTGGAGCAAGTCTTCCCGCTTGAGAAAAATCTTCGCGCCGCCGAGCTCGCGCGTCAATCGCTCGGCGAAGTAAAGTGGCGTGGGGCGGCCACAGAATTCGCGCAAGTAGTAGTTCAATTCGCGCTGAAACTCCGGGTCTTGCTGCGAACGGAAATATTCCTCCTCCAGTTCCTGCAACGGATGCATCAACGTCTCCGGCACAAAACGTCCGCCGTAAGGACCGAAGTGGCCTTGGGCATCGGGCAATGTTTCACTGGTTGCTTTGCTCATGGTTCACAGCGTAACAGCCGGAGGGTCGGGAGTCGAGATCTGCGTGCAGCCGTGGAACCTCTAACCCTCTTGCACGGCCACGAATGTGTAGGCGTTGAGATTGTGAGTCTCGTTGCAACCGATGCGCGAGCGCAGATACGAACCGATATGAAACACCTGAACCGTAAAGCCCTCCTGCGTGAACAGCCCCTTCGTTTTCTCCATGCTCAGCATGTTCCAGTGGTAATCGTCCACCGGCCGCACGACGTGCTCGGGGATTTCATCCATTTGGAAAAACCCGACGCAAATGCCGCGGCGCACGACGCGACAAATCTCTTTCACCGCGCTCTCCAGTCCCGACAGCGAGAGATGTTCGAACAGGTCGTGAACGAAGCAAAAGTCGAAGGATTGGTCGGCTGAATTGATTTCAAAGATGTTGCCGACTTCAAATCGCACCCCTGGGAACATGGCTTGCGCGTTTTGGACGTTTTTCTCACACAGATCAATGCCTGTGTAGTCGATGCACCGCGCAATGCCGCAGGCGACGAGGAAGCGATAGTCGTTCGCCGAGCCACAAGCCGGCTCAAGCACCGAAATGCGTTGCGGTGTTTTGTGCGAGAGGACTTCATTCCAAATGCGAAGAAAAGCGTCGAGAGAGGTGTCGTTGCGCAATGACTCCCTCTCAGGTGCACGGGCGTTCGAAAGAAAATCTTCGATGTAGTTGGGGATTTGGCCCCCACAGGTCGAGGCGGGCAACGAACCGAAAGTCTGCACCACCAAATGCGGAATGTCTGTACCTTCGGCGTTGTCCGCGCCGCGTTTCAGCGCGTAAAGAACCGCGCGCAATTCGTCGCTGTCGCCGGCACGTCGGCGCAGCTTGAGCAGCCAGTTCATGGCCGCGGCAAAACGAAGTTCTTCAGCGAGAACCGCCTGAATTTTCTCTCCGAGCAATGTGCCGAGCAGGAAATGACGAGACAGAATGCTCTGGACGTTGATGCGCGGGTCTTCCACGTCAGCGACCAGGTAGTTTTGCAGGAAGGGCGCCTCGTACTGCGACCACGAGCGGGAAAGTTTCTCTGTCTCTGCTTTGAGCGAATCGTTCATGGAATTCGATCCAGTTTCCTTGAGGCGAATCAGGCTGCTCGCTTGGCGGCGGTGATGAATGCCCGCACCTTGGTGATGTCCTTCTTGCCCGGTGACGCTTCGACGCCACTCGAAACATCCACGCCGTAGGGTTCGACCTGGCGCACAGCATCGCCAACATTTTCAGGAGTCAAACCGCCGGCGAGGAATATCGGCCTTCCGAATTTCTTGGCTTCAATCGCCAGATCCCAGTTGAAACTTTTTCCCGTCCCGCCGGATTTTCCGGCGACGTGACTGTCGAGCAAGAACGCATCCGTTTTGTAACCCGGCAGCGCCCGTAGCGATTCTGCATCGCGAATACGGAAGGCCTTCATGCTCATCAAGCCGAATTGCCGGCAATACTCGGGAGTTTCCTCGCCATGAAACTGGAGGAGGTTCAATCCACAATCCCCGATGGCGCAGAAGACCAGTTCTTCGGGCGCATTCACAAAGACGCCCACCTTGATGATGAACGGCGGCAACTGCCGCGCGATGTCCGCCGCGATCGCCAGAGACACATGGCGCGGGCTGGTTTCCACAAACATCAAACCCAACGCGTCGGCGCCCGCCTCGGCCGCCGCCAGCGCGTCGGGAAGATTCGTAATGCCGCAGATTTTGACTTTTGGGCTCATGTTCTCGTTGCCATCTAGCCTCACTCTTAACCTAAGCGACAGATATTTTCAGGTGATTTCGTGGAGAAAGAGCATTTGCGCCGACTTCAATTTCATTTTATTCTCGTGCGCGCATGACCGGCTCCCGTAGCTCAAATGGATAGAGCAGCGGTTTCCTAAACCGTTGATCCCGGTTCAATTCCGGGCGGGAGTACCAAAACCGGGCAACTTTTTGGGTAGTTTGATCTCGGCGTCTGAGACCGTGAATACGAACGCCGCTTATCCAGTCAATAAGGATGATTAGTTGAATGAAACGTGCCCTTAAACTCCATTAGGAAAAACCTATGAAAACTCCAATTCTCAAAGTCTGGCAGTTGGCGTTGTTGGCTGGTGGTGTCGCCGTTGTGGGCGTTTGTTTGAAAGTTATTGGCCAAACCACCCCGCCAGTGAGCACGCCACAGATCAATGCTGTGGCAAGTGGCTCCGTGTTGGTAGCGTCAACGAATGCGCTCGCGCTGGGCGAAGCCGGGCCAAACGAACTTTTCCCGCCTTCGACCAACAATCCTGCACCGCCCGAATTGAGAATTTCTCCCGATCTGGCCCAAGTCATAAAACTCGCGCAAGCCGGTTTGGGGGAGGATGTGATGATGGCTTACATTACCAACTTCGTCCACGTCTTCGATCTTGGCTCGGACGAAATCATTTATCTGAACGACCTCGGCGTTCCCTCCTCCGTCATCACCGCCATGATCCAGCAGGACACCTCACCCGAAAGCGCTGCCCGCAAACTGGCAGGGAACGAACCCAGCCCACTCCCACCGGGCCTGGCACTGAATTCACCAGCCACTAATGTCTATCCCGCGCAACAAACACCGATTCCGCAGCCAGAAGAACTGCCCATCGAGTCAGCCGTTGAAGCTCCGCTGACGCCGACTTATGCCGGGACTGATTATGCGCCGCAACCCGGGGCTGTCTCTTACTTCTATAACTCACTCGCGCCGTACGGCAATTGGGTCAACGTCAGCGGTTACGGTTTGTGCTGGCAGCCCACCGTCGTCTGTTTGAATCCAACCTGGCAGCCTTACTGCGACCGCGGACGTTGGATTTACAGCGATTGCGGCTGGTACTGGCTCTCGGACTATTCCTGGGGCTGGGCGCCGTTCCACTATGGCCGCTGGGTGTCGCACGCCAACTACGGCTGGGTTTGGTCGCCGGATTGCACCTGGGGACCAGCTTGGGTTTCGTGGCGGTATTCAAACGATTACTGTGGTTGGGCACCGCTGCCGCCCGAGGCCTGTTTTGCGCCCGGAGTCGGCTTCACGTTCCACAATCGCTCGGTGGGATTCGGTTTTGAATTTGGACTGCGCGCCCACCACTATAATTTCATCCCCTTCGATCGCTTTTGTGATTACTCACCTTCCCGCTATCGGGTGTCGCCCGCGCATGTCCAGACGGTCTTCAACCAGACGAAGTTCGTTAACAAAATCAGAATCAAAGGAAACAACAACAACGTCGTCATCAACGAAGGTATCGATCCTGCGCACGTGGCCGCCGTCACCCGCACGGAAATCCGCAAGGTCGCCATCCGCGATACCCCGGCGCCCGCCGGCCGGATCATCAAATTCGATCATCTGGACAGGGAGGGCAGCAAACCGGTGGTCTATCGCCCGCAATTGCCCTCGCCGTCCCCTGCCCGGCCTGCGGCCTCCGGCGGACGCGCCCGTCTTGAGAATCGAGATAGAGCCACAGCTCCGAACAAATCTGTCACAACTCGTCTGGCAATCAGCCGCAGCGACACCACCGTCACCTCCCGCAGCGATTTAGCCGGTTCTTCCCGTGGCAACAGGACGAACCCGCGCGTTGCAACGCCACAGAATCTCGCGGAATTAACTTCGCCGTCGGAAA
The DNA here is from genome assembly GCA_016200005.1 of Verrucomicrobiota bacterium. Lineage (NCBI taxonomy): Bacteria > Pseudomonadati > Verrucomicrobiota > Verrucomicrobiota bacterium. The sequence continues at coordinate 41,962 of JACQFP010000038.1, forward strand.
ATCAAAGGCCCCGCGTGTCCGTCACCCGTTCCAGCAACGGCCTGACAATTCGCGGTGAACCGCGCCGCGCGCCGTACACGCCCTCCACAGCCGCTACCGCTGACATTGGCCAAACCGTGAATAACCGATCCCCGAGAGGCGATGAATCGGCGCGGGCGATTGGATCGCGAAATCAATCTCAGGCAGAGCCGGCGCCACGGCAAGCGCAAGCATTTGCGCCTGTGCGGCCCGCGCCGCATCACGCGCCAGAACCAATGCGAGTCGAACGCCAGCAACCACGTTCCTTCCGAGACGGTTCATCCGCGCCACAAGCTGCGCCGGTCAGGCCGCAATTCAATCCGCCGGGGCAAGCGCCTTCCCAACCCGTGTACGCTCAGCCCGCCCGCCCGCAGTTCAACCCGGCTCCGCCTGCGTATTCGCAGCCCAACCAGGTGGAACATCGAAATAACTTCCAAGCCCGGTCGCAGTTTGCCCGGTCAGAGTATTCGCCGCGACCGGCGCAACCGGCGTATTCGCCGCCACCGTCGCAACCGTCATTCGCGCCTGCACCCCAGCACTCGCAACGCCAGGAAGCTCCGCGCGGAAATTCTCAACCCGCATCGCAAAATTCCGATCGAGGGGACCGCAAACGCTGAGTTCCCTTCGGTTACGACTGGTTATGAAGCTACCACAGTTCAACCAAGCGAACCCTTGTCTCCTGATTTCGCCGTTGCTCGTCATTATTTGTTCGTCGGTTCAACTGCACGCTTCAAACCCGACGAATATTTATTCTACCGGTTTTGAAGCTGCCGAGGCTTACAACCGCAACTTCGATCTGGTCGGCCAAAATGGCTGGGTTGGCGCCGGTTCGGGCGGCAATGGACTGGTGACAAATTTCTTTCCGGGCCTCGGGCAACAAGCCTACATCGGTTTCGCCCCGCCCAATCCCGGATATGACATGCTGAACGTCTGGCGTCCGATCAACCTAGTGCCGGACCTTACCAACCGGCCCATCGTCAAATTTTCAGTCATGATGGAGATCGACGACTCCACCAATGGGCAGTACGACGATTTCTATTGGAGCGTTTACAACGCGCAAGGACACCGGTTGTTCACCCTCGACTTCGACAACTTCAACACGCGGATTTATTACGCGCTGGATGATACGAATGGCTTCATCAGCACCGGCAAATTTTTCACGAACAACCGGCCCCATTCACTGGTCATCGCCATGAATTTTACCTCAAACAAGTGGAGCGCCACACTCGACGCCAATCTACTCGTCACGAACAAATCAATCACGAAGGTCGGCGCGTCGCTCAACCTCGGTGATGTGGACGCCGTATGGTTCATTTTTACGCCCGGTGCGCCCGGCAACAATTTCATGCTCTTCGACAACTATCAGATCACCGCGGAATCCCTCCTTCCCACGCCCGTCCGCCTGCAATCCTTGGGCCGCACAGGCGATGGACAATTCATCCTGCGCCTGACTGGCGATGCCGGTTGCAGCTATGTCATTGAAGGCACGACCAATCTGGTCAACTGGAGCGCGCTCAAAACCAACAACGCCACTGATGGCACATTTGATTTTGTGGATTCGGCGGCGACGAATTTCTCACGGCGCTTCTATCGGGCGCGGCAGGTGCCGTGATGGGAGTGTTTCATCGTGATTTGCCTCACCGCTCCCGCGTTTCTGCTTTGCAACGCGTTTCGCTTTGGCAATATCGCCGCATGGGCATCACCCCGCAGCAATTTGAGCAGATGAGAAGCCGCGTCGGCGGTTGGCGGCGCGGCGTGGCGCCGGTTTTGGAATCCAGTTTTCGCCCGACCGCCGCCGCCAACTCCGTCATTCTCGGCATCGACCCTTCGTTACGCGGCACCGGCTACGGCGTGATTCGTCTCTCCAAACCGCATCCCCAAACGCTGGCGCACGGGACCATCGCCTGCCCCGTAAATTGGGAACATTCCCGTTGCCTGGTGAAGATCGCCGAAACATTGCGCGAAGTGCTTCGTCAACATCGCCCCGGCGTGTGCGTGGTGGAGGGACTCTTCTACGCGCAAAACCTGCAAACCGCCCTGATCATGGGCGAGGCGCGCGGCGCCGTGATGGTAGTGGCGGCGGAAGCGGGCCTGGAGATTTACGAAATCGCGCCGCGCAAAGTGAAACAGGCCATCGTCGGTTACGGCGCTGCGCAAAAACTCGCCGTTGCTAAAATGGTGCAGCGCTTGTTGCACCTCTCCACGCCGCCCGCGCCCGACGCCGCCGATGCCCTCGCCCTCGCGCTGGCGCATGCGCAGCAAAACGGGCGCTACACTTTCTCGGCGCCGAAGAAGATTTAATGATCACATTTCTCCACGGCAAACTCGTCGAAGCGCTGCCGACCCAGGTGATCGTCGAAGTCCACGGCGTCGGCTACGAAGCGCTCATCCCGCTGTCGTCCTTCGACAAGCTGCCCGCGCCGGGCGGTGAGGTGAAACTGCTCACGCATCTGGTCGTGCGCGAAGATGCCCACGTCCTCTACGGCTTCATGACTGTAGGCGAGCGCGAATTGTTCCGCATGCTCATCAATACCGTCAGCGGCATCGGCCCGAAAATCGCGCTCAACATTCTGAGCGGCATGAACGCGGTTGCGTTTCGCGGCGCGGTGGCGAAAGGCGACGTCAAATCGCTTTCGCAAATTTCCGGCGTCGGCAAAAAAACCGCCGAGCGCATCGTGGTTGAATTGCGGGACAAGGTCGGCGCCGCGGGCGCGTGGGAAGCCAGCAGCGCGCAACGCGCCCTGTCGCCCGCCGATCAAAAGATCAACGACGCGGTGCTGGCTTTGATTGCGCTTGGCTTCAAGCAAATTGACGCGCATGACGCCGTCCGCGCCGCGCAAAGTTCGCTGGGAGTGGATGCAACCGTCGAAGATCTGGTCCGCGCATGTTTGAAAAAGGGAGCATGACTGTGGTCGAAAAAGCCGCCGTGACGCCAATACGAAAATCCGGAGTTGTCATTCCGAATTCGACGAAATGGCACCAGCGGGTGGCCGCGCGGATGATCTGGGTTCTGCTTCGTGGCCTCGCAGCAACATTGCGCTATCATTGGCAGGATCGCTCCGGTCTTTGTTCCACGCCACCCGTCGGGCAGGCAATTTACTGCATCTGGCACAATCGACTTTCGCTTTCCATGGCGGCTTACCAGGAATACATCCAGCCGCGCACGGAAGCCCGTGGTCTTGCGGCGCTGGTCAGCGCCAGCCGGGACGGAGGAATGCTGGCGGGCGTCCTGGAATGTTTTGGCGTGCAACCGGTGCGCGGCTCCTCCAGCCGTCGCGGGCCACAGGCATTGCTTGAATTGACCTCGTGGGCGGAGCGCGGCTACGACCTCGCGATTACTCCCGACGGTCCGCGCGGGCCGCGTTACATCGTCCAGGAGGGCGTGATGTCCCTGGCCCAACTTACCGGCCTGCCCATCGTGCCGTTTTCTTTTTGCGCGCACCGGAAAATCCAGATGAAAAGCTGGGATCGTTTTCAGATTCCACTGCCCTTTTCGCGTTGTGAGATGATCCTGGAAAAACCAGTTTGCGTTCCACGCAACGCCACGAGTGAAGAACGCGCGGCGTTGCGTCAACAACTTCAGCAGGCGTTGGCGGACATTACGAGAGATTGAGTGGCCTCACTCCTTCGGTTTGAAGAGCGGTCGATACTGTTCGGCACGGCGAACCACTGCACGAACGTATTTGCGCGTCCCGCCAAAATCAATCGCTTCGACGAATATCGCGCTGTTGGTAGCGGCTGACGCTTTGTTCCAGCGCAGAACATTGCTCCGACCCGCGTTGTAATCGGCCAGCGCGTAGTGCAGCGGGTTGTCCGTCCGTTCGTAACGTTTCAACAGTTTCCGCAGATACCAGGCGCCGGCGAGCGTGTTGGTGCCGGGATCGAGCAGATGTGCGGTCGAAAACGCATTGAGTCTTTCCGCCTGTGCCCACTCCTTCGCCGCCGTCTCGCGCACCTGCATCAGTCCGAATTCTCCCGCCTTGCCGTGGGCCTTCGGATTGAATCGGCTTTCGCGCCACACAACCGCTTTGACCAGCGCCGGTTCAACCCCGTAACGGCGCGCCGCGGCCAGAATCACCGCGTCCTGACTGTGGTCGCGCCAGTCGTACCAGCGCCAATAGCCGATGCCTCCGACAACGAGGATGAAGGCAAACGCCAAACCGAGCCAGCGGAATTTCACGGCGCAGTTTTAACGGGAAATTAAAAATTAAAAATGTAAAATTAACACTTTCGGCAGGTGGCATGGAGGTTTTCCTTTTTAATTTTGAATTTCTAACTTTGAATTGCCGAAATGATCGCCCGCGTCACACTCGAAATTGCGCTGCGCAAGGAGTTCGATTATCTCATCCCGCCCGAACTGGCGGCGCAGATCGACGTGGGCAGTCGCGTCCAGGTGCCGTTCGGGCCGCGCAAGGTGATGGGATGCGTCACCACGCTCGTCGAGGAATCAACGCACACGAACTTGCGTTCCATTTTGAAAGTGGTCGGTCGGCAAACGCTGGTTACGCCCCAGGTTCTGCGATTGGCAAGATGGATCGCCGATTACTATTGCTGCCCGCCGGAAATCGCGCTGAAAAGTGTTTTGCCAGAAGCTGTCCGCAAAGAAAAGGAAGGCTGGCGACAACAGTTGTTCGTGCGCGTTCTGCCCTTCACCGGCGACCTGCCCAAGTTGGCCAAGCGACAGCAGGAAGTCTGGAACATCATCGAGGAACGCCGCGAAATGCCCCTGCAGGAACTGCTTGAACTTGCGGAAACAACCGCCGGCACCGTGCGTCGGCTGGAGGACAAAGGACTCCTCGCCATCACAACAGAGATTTCCGAACGCGATCCCTATGCCCGCGAACACATTTTGCCGACGCAATCGCTCGTGTTGAATCAGGAGCAAGCGAAGGCGCTTGTGATGATCACAAAGGTCATGGACCAGGAAAAGGGGAAAGGGGGAAAGGGAGAAAAGGAGAAGCCGAGTTGCGATGCTCAACTGTTGCAGGTCACCTCTGCTCCTCGTCCCCTTTTCTCCTCCACCTTTCTGTTGCACGGCGTCACCGGCAGCGGGAAGACGGAAGTTTATCTGCAAGCCATCGCGCACGCGCTCGAGCAAGGCAAAGGCGCCATTGTCCTCGTGCCGGAAATTTCGCTCACGCCCCAGACCGTCGAACGTTTCAAGGCGCGCTTCAGTTCCGGTCGATTGCAAACGTTGGTTGCCGTGTTGCACAGCCATTTATCCGCAGGGGAACGTCATGATGAGTGGCACAAGATTCGTCAGGGTCGCGCGCGCATCGTCATCGGCGCGCGGTCGGCGATTTTTGCGCCCGTCGATCCGCTTGGCTTGATCATCGTGGATGAGGAACACGAGCACAGTTACAAACAAGAGGAAGCCCCGCGTTATCACGCCCGCGATGTCGCCATCGTGCGCGGCCAGATGGAAGGCGCGACCGTGGTGCTTGGCTCGGCGACACCATCGCTCGAAAGTTTTTACAACGTCAAAAAGGGCAAATACACGTTGCTTGAGTTGTTGGAGCGCGCGGACAATAAAAAAATGCCGCTCGTGCGGGTCATCGACATGCGCCAGACCGCCCGTAAGGAAAAGGGCACGCCCATCTTTTCGCCACAACTCAAGGAAGCCATCACGCAACGACTGGAGCGCAAGGAGCAGACAATTTTATTCCTGAACCGACGCGGCTTTGCCACCTCGTTGCAATGCCCGCTGTGCGGTTACGTGGCGGAATGCCCCAATTGCAGCGTGTCGCTCACCTACCATCGCCGCATCCAGAAGCTTTGCTGCCACATTTGCGGCCACGACGCGCCGGTGCCGGCTGTTTGTCCCAACCAGAAATGTCGCAACCCGGCCATCCGTTATGCCGGGTTGGGCACGGAGAAAGTCGAACACACGCTGACGAAATTATTTCCCCACGCCCGCGTTCAGCGGATGGATTCCGACATCATGAAGCGGAAGGAGGACTACCGCCGCACGCTCGGTGATTTCCGCACCGGCAAGATCGATATTCTGGTCGGCACGCAAATGATCGCCAAGGGACTGCATTTTCCCAACGTCACGCTCGTCGGCATCATTTACGCCGACTTGAGTCTGCATCAGCCTGACTTCCGGGCGGGCGAACGAACGTTCCAATTACTCACTCAGGTTGCCGGTCGCGCGGGTCGCGGCGATGTCGAGGGCGAGGTTTTTGTGCAGGCGTTCACGCCATTTCATCCGGCCATTCAGTACGCGCGGCGACATGACTTCGCTGGTTTCTACGAGCAGGAGATTGAATTCCGCGAACAATTGAAATATCCACCTGTGAGCCGCATTGCGTTGCTGACGTTGAAGGGACGCAATGAAGAGAAGGTGAAATTCTCCGCCGACCATTTGAGACGCGAGTTGGAAAAACTTCTGGGGAGCGCGGCCGCTTCGGCTGCGGCGGTTGACGCCTCGTCAACCGCTCGGGCTGACGACGAGGCGTTGTCAGCGACACGCGAGGGCGCGTATGCTCCCCGAACCAATCCGATTCGCGATTTAATTCTGCTTGGTCCCACGCCCGCGCCACTGGCGCGTGCCGAAACCTATTATCGTTATCAAATCATGCTGCGCACCCGCCAGATGACGAAGCTCAGTCAACACCTGGCGAAGTTGATGGAGTCGCTGGCGTTGCCGGAGGACATCTCGCTGACAGTGGACATTGATCCAGTGAATCTGGCTTGAGGTGACGAGCTTCCGTTCTGAACCGTAACGGCTCAGACCCATCGGGAAAAATGTTGCTCCCTTCCATGTAAATGTAGGATACAAGGCAGGCATGACCACCGGCGCGACCACTTCTGAATCTCAAGCCCGATCGAACCCGGGTTGTTGGACGAGTGCCGTTTCCATCGCCATTTACTTCGCGCTGACCGATCTGCTGATTCATTTCCTGACGAACGGTCAATACGGCTATTTCCGGGATGAACTCTACTACCTTGCCTGCGGCGAACACCTGGATTGGGGATATGCCGATTGCGCTCCGTTGATCGCGCTGGTGGCCAAGTTGAGTCGCACGGTCCTCGGCGACTCGCTCTTTGCCATTCGGTTTTTTCCGGCGGTCGCGGGCGCGGTGACGATTCTGCTAACGGGGTTGATGACAATTGAACTCGGCGGGAAACGTTTCGCCGTCACGCTTGCGTGTCTTTGTGTGTTGATTGCTCCAGGCTATCTCATTTTCGACACGCTGCTGACGATGAACGCCTTCGAGGCGGTCTTTTGGATGGGCTGCGCGTACTTGGTCATCCTGGCCATCAAACGCAAAGACCCACGCTATTGGATCGGTTTTGGCCTGCTGGCAGGGCTTGGCCTCCAGAACAAACATTCCATGCTCTTTTTCGGCTTCGGCGTTGTGACGGGTCTTCTGCTCACACGAGAGCGCCGCTGCTTCGCCAACAAATGGATTTGGCTCGCTGGTGCGCTGGCTCTCGCCATCTTTCTGCCGAACCTGATTTGGGAGTATCGACATCAGTGGGCGACACTCGAATTGCTGAACAATGTGCAAAAGACCGGCAAGAACGTGGTGCTTTCGCCGCTCCAATTCATCGCCCAGCAAATCTTCATCCTGCTGCCACTCACGGCGCCGGTGTGGCTGGCCGGGCTTTGGTTTTTCTTCTTCGACGCCGAAGGGAAACGCTTTCGCCTGCTGGGCATAACTTACGTGGTCGTGCTCGCGCTCATGATCACACTGAAGGGCAAGAATTATTACCTGCTGCCGGTCTATCCGATGTTGTTCGCCGCCGGCGCCGCTGTTTGTGAGAAACTGCTGCAAGCCCGGCGCGCCCTCAGTTGGTTGAAGGTCGCCTACCCTGTGGTTCTTGTGGCCGCCGGCGTGGTGAGCGCGCCGCTGGTTCTGCCCATCTTGCCCGTAGAAACGTTCCTGCGCTATCAAAGTGCTTTGGGCCTCAAGCTACCTAAAGCGGAGGTTGGGCACATTGGCCCGCTGCCGCAACACTTCGGCGACATGTTCGGATGGCCCGAGCTGGTTGAAACTGTGGCGAGGGTCTATCACAGTCTGCCGCCCGAGGAGCGCGCCAAGGCCGCCATCTTCGCCAGCAGCTACGGTGATGCCGGCGCCATCGATTTGTTCGGACCGCGCTACGGCCTGCCCAAAGCCATCTGTCCCCACCAAAATTACTTTTTCTGGGGACCGCGCGACTATACGGGTGAAGTGGTAATTGTTCTTCAAGGCAACCGCGAAAAGGCGAGGCAGAATTTCGCCAGCGTGGAAGAAGCGGCGACCATGCACCACCCGTATGCAATGGCGGAGGAGCACTATACCATTCTCATTTGCCGGGGATTGAAGCAGCCATTGCCCCAAGTGTGGCCGAGCCTGAAGCACTGGAATTAAACAACCCTCACGGTTTGACCATCGCCGCCTTCACGATTTCCGCCACCAACTCATCGCTCGTCCATTTATTTTCCGAAATGATCTTTTGCACTCGGCCTTGCGTGTCGATCACTACTGTGCGGAGATTGTGGCTGATGGGTTCGGTGGGTTTCTCCCGCCAGAATTGCTGGCCGAATTGTTCCGTGATAGCCGTGATTTCGATCAAGTCGCCGGTCAGGAAACTCCAGTGGCGCGGGTCGGACTGGAATCTTTGCGCGTAGGCTTTGAGCACCGCCGGCGTATCAACCTCCGGATCAAACGAAATCGTCAGCAGATGCCAGTTGGTCGGGGCGTTGGGCATCGACACCAACTTTTTTTGCGTCTCCTCAAAGTTGTTCGACATCCGCGGACAAAACTCCGGGAACGGGCAGCTCGTAAAAATGAATGTGAGCGCCAACGCCTGCCCTTTGAACTGGCTCGTGCTGACTGCCTGTCCCAATTCATTGGTGAAATGATATTCCGGCAGCAAATCACCGACGTTCAAGGGTTCGACGTCGCGCACGCGCCGGATGGTTTGTCGCGACGGCAACTCCGTCGGCGACGACGCGCTCAATTTGGTCAGCTGTTCAATCCAACCTTCTTTCTTCGTGACCACCATGCGAAAGGAAATCACGTCCCCAGCCTTCAAACCAATCAACTCTTTGGCATCTTTGACTTCGAACGGCATCGTCATGGCCTTCATGTAGCCGGGGATTTCCTCGTGCTTGATCACAGCCGTTTTGCCATCCGGCTGAAGCTCTTGAATCACGCCTTTGACGTGAAAGGTCTGTTTCTGTTCTGTGCAGGCGACGAACGCGACCGCGACAACCGCTGTCGAAATCATTTTTAGATGCTTCAAATCCAACATAAAGTCTGAATTCATTTTCTCCGACAAATCCCCGACTGGCAAGGCTGCTCGCGCATTCAGGCGGAGCGCGCGCTTGCCTTCGTTCGCCGCTTTGTGGTTAATTCGCTCACCATGCCGACGCCGATGTCACCAAGTCAAAGCGCAGAAGATTACCTGGAGCGCATCCATGAATTGATCGAGGAAAAGGGTTACGCCCGCGTCGTGGACATCGCCTCGTCGTTGAAGGTCAAGCAGGCGTCCGTCACCAGCATGGTGCAAAAACTCGGCGAGGCCGGCTATCTCAACTACGAAAAATATCGAGGCCTCGTGCTGACGAACAAAGGCCGCGAAGTCGCCCGCAAGATTCAAAACCGGCACGCCACGCTCTCCCGTTTCTTTTCCATTTTCGGTCTCGACGCGGCAACGCAACGTCGTGACATCGAAGGCATCGAGCATCATTTGAGTCCGGCCACGGTGGAAATCCTGGCGGATTTGGCGCAGTTCTTTGAAGATCAACCCAATACTTTGAAGGTCTTTCGGAAATCCCGGAAGAATTCCAGGCAGTAGTTTTGGCGCAGCTTCTTTCTCATGCGCTTCGATTGGGAAAAATTGCAATCCCTCGCACTCGCTGAGGTGAATGCCACGTTGGCCGCGCTGCCGCTACCGCTTCGGGAAAAAGCGCGAAAGCTGCCGGTGACCTTCGAACGCCAACCGAACCGGGCGTTGCAAGCCGACGGCATCGAATCGGACACCTTGGGCCTGTTCGTTGGGCCGGAGTTCGCCGATGAGGAATCAGTCCCATTACCGCCGCAGATCATTCTGTTCCTCGAAAACATCTGGGAACTGGCCGAACGCAACGAGAAAACATTCTGCGACGAAGTTCACACCACGTTCCTGCACGAACTTGGACATTACCTTGGTTTGGATGAGGATGAACTGAGCGAGCGCGGGTTAGAGTAACGGCAACCCTCCGCCAATCCCGAAAGGATTCAAAAGGCCACCTCCGCAATCGCGCCGTTCCGTGGCGGGCCGAATCGACACGTTCGCGCTCAAACCGCCGACGTGTCCCACTTCATGATCACTATGGTCGAGATGAGCACAATAGCGGTGCCGGCCAGCGCCACTGCGGTCAAGTGCTCGTGAAGGAATCCGGTGGCCAGCAAAATCCCGAACACCGGCACGAGGTAAAGCGACGCCGAGGCGACCGTCACCGGCAGGTGTTGCAGCACGTAAAAGAACAGCACCATCGAAAGCCCGTACATAAAAATGGCAAGGAAAGCGAAGGCCGTCCATCCGTGCCAATCGAGTGCGGCCAGTTGCGAAAACTGGAACGGCTCCACCCAGACCAGCAGCGGCAGGCTGGCCACCGAGGCGGTGAGGTAACTGAAAATCAAGATTTCAATTTCCTGGAAACGTTGGAGCAATCCCTTGCAATAGACGTTGTAAAATGACGAGCCGAGGCAGCCGACCAGGATCAGCAGATTGCCCGACAGGTAGCTCGTGCGCAGGAAAGAACTTTGCCTGAGGTCCTCCACCGACAGCAGGAAGACGCCGGCCAGTCCAACGAGCAGGCAGCCGATGCGAAGCACCGTGATTCGTTCGCGCAGCATGAACGAAGCAAGCACGGCGGTGATCACCGGGATGAGCAAGTTGAGGATGGCAGCGTTCGACGCCAGTGATTTGGTGATGCCCCACGTCATGCCGAGTTGCGCCAGCACCTGCCCGCCGACCCCGGCGGCGGTGAACTTGCCCCAGTCGGCCCACGTCACGGTGGCCGCGCCGGTATTACGCCGACGCTCGCAGATCAGCAGTGGGACCAACAAAACTGTGGTGACGTAAAACGGCAGGAAAGTGATGGCGATCGGCCCAAGCTTGCCTTCGAGAAATTTGACCGCTGTGCCCTGCGCCGCCCACATCAGGTTCACCAGCGCAAGCAGGAAAAAGAACCAGAGGAAACGAGACCGGGGATGCGCTTTTGTGGAAGTGTCAGTCGTGTCCATACTTTCAGGATTCCAAAACGGTGACGCCGTAACGGTCCGCACCCATCGAACTGGCTTCAAAAACGTACGGCGTGATGCCGCGCACCTCGGCGTAGCGGTTCACGACGCGGTCGAACGCCGGGCGCGCGTCCTTGCGGCTGAGCACGGCGACCGTACCACCCGCGCCGCCACCGGTAACTTTCGCGCCGAACAATCCACTGGCGACACCCTCGGCGCGGACGAGTTCCACCAACAAATCCGTGGCGTCGCAACCCAGGCCGCATTCCGTGTAGGCGTAGTGCGATTGATACATGATTTCGCCCATCTGCGGAAAACCAACTCCTCCGCGGGCGAGTTCGGCGAACAAATGCACCCGGGAATTCTCCTCCACCGCATAGCGTGTGCAAGCGCGAATGCGATAGATGACTTCAGGGCGCATCGTCGTGAACGGATCGACATGGATTTGGCCAGCTCGCAAGTAATCAGCGCCGCTGAGCTTCTCCGGCAAGCGTGATTCGTAGCGCGACCGAAACAGCGATGGCGAAAGGTTGGCGAGGTAACCGTTCCAGCGCGGGTCCGTCCAGCGTGGGATCTGGGCGGAATTGTCCTGGCGAACTTCGAGGCCCTCCGCGTCGCAGATCATCTTGTAGCCCATGAACGCGCCGGCGCGAGCCGCCTCGTATTCAATGCCGGAAACCATGTGGCTGACGCCGGAATCAAAGCCCCAGCACTGCAACTCTGCCGGCAGGCGCACCAGCGGTCGCGGCAGACACGGTTGGCAGAGCAGTGGCAGAATGCAGCCTTCGTCACCCATGACGACCGTGATCTGATCCATGATGCCACAGGCCGACTCTGCAATGACATTCTCCACCCACTGACACGCCTCGGCTAATTCGACGCCGACGAGATCGATGCCGTACGCGCCGACGGCGGCTTTCATCACCGCGACCTCGATGGAAGCCGAGGAACTGACGCCTTTGTTCAGCGGCACATCGGATTCAATATAGACGTTCGCCCCGCAACTGAGTTTTTCCGGAAAGCGCTTCTTCAGCAGATGAAAAATGCCGAGGACATAAGCCGTCCAGCGCATTGCGGAATCGCGATTGACCAGAGCGCGAACCTCGGCATCACCAGTGAGATCGTCGAGAGAAAACTCGGCTTGCTCACGCCAGTTGCGAGACTTCACTTGCGGGTTCCAGAAAACAATGCGCCGGTCATCGCGCAATTGGACCGCCGCCCAGGTGGCTTCGCGGATCGTCGCTTCAAACACCAGCCCGCCCGTGTAATCGTCATTGCCGCCCATGAGATCGAGACGTCCGGGTGCGCGACTGCAAACGATGGGAAGCCCCGGTGAAAAAAAACGGCCTTCCTGCCTGAGTCCCTTCACCGTATTCGGAAAGTGATTCATGCAGGGCGGTGTCGGCGGAGAATGTCTCACTTCCCCCATTCCGGGAAGGCGGTCATGGCATCGACGAAGTTGTGGAGCTTGTCGGTGTGCGCGTCTTCCTGCCAGCCGCCGCGACCACGCTTGTCCGCCCGCTCGCCGGGACAGCCGTCGTCGTTCACGGCATATAGGCAGTAGTTCAGCGCCTGCCGGGCGACGGCTTTGTATTCATTCGATCCAGTCGCTTTGGAGTACATGGCCAGCACGGCGCCGTAGGTGGACAAGATGCCGCCCCAAGGATCCACGTCATGGGTTTGCTCGCCGCAAACCGCAACACCGTTGCGAATGGTTATGAAACGCCGGTTGACGAACTCGATCAACGCCCGGACGTCTCGCTCCCAATCCAGATCGAGCGCGTCTTTTTTCTCGATCAAGTAGCGGGCCAGATTCAGGGGCGACCAGGCGGTGCGGTTGTCCAGTTCATGGTGATCTTCAAAGAACTGCACCCAGAGCAGTCCGTCCTTCGCCAGGTTGGGAATCTGGAAGTCTCTGATCCACGCCCATAACTTGTCGCGCGGCGGTTGAAATTCCTTGTGACCATGCTCAATGAGCTTGTCGAAGAGTCGCAGGATAAAAGACATGTTCCCGGCAACCTCGCCCCGGGATTCACCGGTCCGGTAATCCACACGGAACGGCCAGGGCGAATTCGTCGCCGTGCCTTCGCGCATGTTGGCGACGAGCACGCGCCCGTTTTGCAACGCTTGTTGAAGATACTTCTCGTCCTTCGTCTCCTCGTAGAGCAAGAGCAGCGCGTAGCCAGCAATGCCGCCTTTGTCCGGCTGGATTTCGTAAGGTTTGTCGTCCTGGGAACCGCAGTCAGGCGGTTGCGGAAACTTATCCCGCCAACCCGTGGAGCGACTGAAGCGCGGATATTTGCCGGTGTCGGGCGTGATGGCTTCCTTGACGAGATAGTCGCCCATGTTGCGAGCCATCTGCAGTACTCGTGGGTCTTTCTTGTCTTTGTAAGCGTAATATTTCAGGTAGGAAATTATGCCCATGCCATTCTGGGTCGCCGGGATGAACGAGGGTTTCCGCTCGATCGCTTTGTAGTTGCCGTCCATGAAAGTCGTGTACACAAAGCGCGGATAACCTTGCTCGACGGGACACTTCAAGTACCAGTTGAGCTCGCGGTCGATGGCGTCGCGCCATGAGGTCCAAGGTTGCAGCAGGCCGCGCTCATCGTAAACCGCCGGGTGATTGCCGATGGTCTGCGCGGACGCGTTTGCGAAAACGAGCAGCAGCCACAACAGGACGAGCGCGGGAAAGTTGCGGTTGACCAGGGGCCGTTGGTTTTCGTCGCCGGAGCGGAAGGGCGGAGGGCTGAAGTTCAATTTCGATTTGTTCATCGCGAAGCAGTTTGTCCTTATCTGCCGTGTGAAAGAATGGCGGGAGTGGCGGGGCTCGAACCCGTAACCTCTGCCGTGACAGGGCAGCGCTCTAACCAATTGAGCTACACCCCCGCTCATGGGGCGCGAAACTAGAAAAACCCTCTCCGATCGTCAACGTCGAAATCAGGGGAAAAATAATCCGGGCAGCAGACGCCAAGGAGGTGGGGGTGGGGAACCCCGCTGAAGAAACGTACTGCTACCCGAATTGATTAAACATTAAGAAGTCGGCGGCTTTTGTCAACTCGTTTAGTGTGCGCCCTTTCTTGGCGTTTGGCCGTGTTCTGTCGTTGCATTGCCGCCTGTTCGCGCTAGGATTCAGCGACTTGCGGCTTCCCAGCCGTCTTTTTGCCATGGCGGAATATAAAGTTAAATTCGAGGTGTTTGAAGGTCCGCTCGATTTGCTCCTTTACCTCATCAAAAAGGATGAGGTGGACATTTACGAAGTCAACCTTACCCAGCTCGCCACTCAATTCATCGAATACATCGACGTGATGCGGATGCTTGACCTGGAAATCGCGGGCGAATTCCTCGTCATGGCCTCCACGCTCATGTACATCAAAAGCCGCGAATTGCTACCGCTCGATCAACAGGCGCAGGTCGAGGGCGAAGACGAAGGCGAAGACCCGCGTTGGGAATTGATCCGACAGCTTGTCGAATACAAGAAATTCAAAGACGCCGCCGCGCAACTCCAGACCCTTGAAGCCCGCCAGGAAAACATTTTCCCGCGCCTGCCCGGCAAATTGGAACTCGACATCAAGACTCCCGTCCCCCGGCCGGATGTCTCGCTGTTTGACCTCCTCACCGCCGTCAACACGGTTCTCAAGCGCCTGGGTCAACGGGAGAATCAACGCGACATCTTTGAAGACAAATGGACCGTCAGTGAAAAGATTGAACAGATCATGCGCGCCTTGCAGGAACGGTCATCCCTGAAATTCTCCGAATTGTTCGCCGACGCCGTCAGCCGGTCCGAAGTCGTCGTCACATTTTTGGCGCTGCTCGAACTGATTCGTTTGAAACAGATCGTCGCCGTCCAATCGAAAGCCTTCGGCGAGATTGAAATCCGCCTGGCCGCCAGTCACGCTGCCGCATCGGCGTCGCCGTCCGCTTTCGCGGATTCCACTTCGCAATCCAACTGAACATGGAACTGAAATTCATTCTCGAATCCCTGCTGTTCTCGGCGCAAAAGCCGATGAGCGCAAAAGAACTGCGCGACCTGCTGGCCGCCGCCGCTGAACAATCCGAGGGCGACGCCACCACCGCCGCCTACAAGAAAGTGAAGGAAAGCGAACTCGTTGCGGCCTTGGAAGAACTCTCGCGCGATCACGAAGCCGCCAATCGCAGCTATCGCCTGGTTTGCGTGGCCGGCGCCTGGCAATTCGTGACGCAACCGGAGTACGCCCCTTGGCTCAAGGCGTTGGTCGGCCTTAAGAATCGCCCTCCGCGCCTCTCACAACCGGCGTTGGAAACGCTTGCTATCATTGCCTATCGCCAGCCCTTGACGCGCGCGGAGATCGAGCAGGTCCGCGGCGTGTCGGTGGATGGCGTCATGCAAACGTTGGCGGAGCGCGGCCTCGTCGAGCAGGTTGGCCGCGCGGATGTTGTCGGTCGCCCACCGACCTACGGCACCACGTCATTGTTTCTTGAGTACTTCGGCCTGCGCAGTCTTGAAGAGTTGCCTGCCGCCGATGAACTGCGCCGCATCGAAGTCAAGAAGCCGGAGTCTTTGCTTACCGCTGATCCAGGTCTGGCCACCGTCCCGCCCGAACAATTGGTGGGGCAGAAGTCAGAAGCCGGCGACCAGAATTCGGGCGTCGGTGCCGGCGAAACTGTGTCCACGGCGGACTCCGCACTCCGCGCGCCGCATTCAAATGAACATTCCTGAACATCGCAAGGCCATTGACAAGCTCGACGCACAGATCGTCAAGCTCCTCAACGAGCGCACGCGTCACGTCCTGGAGATCGGCAACATCAAGCTCAAAGCCGGCGAAGAAATCTACGCGCCGCATCGCGAACGCGCTGTGTTCCATCGCATTTGCAAATTGAACCAGGGGCCAATGACCAATGATTCGCTCCGCGCCATTTATCGCGAAATCATGTCCAGCGCGCTGGCGCTGGAAAAATCCATGACCATTGCCTACCTCGGCCCAGCCGCGACGTTCACGCACCAGGCCGCCATTCAACGCTTCGGTTCGAGCCTGCGCTATGCCGCTCAGAAAACCATCGCCGATGTGTTTGCCGAGGTGAGCAAGAACCGCGCGGATTATGGCGTCGTGCCCGTGGAGAATTCCACCGAAGGCGTCGTGACCCACACGCTCGACATGTTTGTGGACAGCGACCTGAAGATCGTCGCGCAAATCATTTTGCCGATTCAGCATTGCCTGATCAGTCAATACCGGCGGACGCAGATCAAAAAACTTTTCGCGCATCCACAGTCATTGGCACAGTGCCGTGGCTGGGTGCAGAACAATTTACCGCACGTCGAAATCATCGAGACGTCTTCCAACGCGCGCTCCGCGGAACAGGCCGGGGCGGAGAAAAATTCAGCCGCCATCGCCGGCGTGCTGGCCGCCGAACGCTACGACCTGCGCATTCTGGAATCGGACATCCAGGACAACTCGGAAAACGCCACCCGCTTTCTGGTGCTTGGCCGCCAGTGCAGTCCGCCCACGGGCAAAGATCGCACCAGCATCATGATCAGCATCACTGACAAGGTGGGCGCGTTGCACCGGGCACTGGCCGCCTTCCGGCGTTATCGCATCAACCTGACGAAGATCGAATCGCGTCCCAACAAACGTAAAGCGTGGGAATATTTCTTCTTCGTCGATTTCGAAGGGCATACCAACGTCCGCAAAGTTGCCAACGCCATCACGCATCTCGAAGAGCAATGCAACTTTGTCAAAGTCCTTGGCTCGTATCCAGACACTGAATAATTGTGCCGTTTTAACTTGGGAAACCAGCAATGAAGAAAACAATCCAACTCCTGTTGATGTTCGGCGGGCTGACCTTGGCTGCTTTTGAAGCCGTCGGTCAGGAAATCCATACGCCAACCAATCAAACGGTCAAATCGTTTGAACTGAGAGCCGTCAAAACCATCCGCGCCGATTACCTTCTTTTTCTGCCCAAAGGTTACGACGCCAAGGCGACGAAGCGCTGGCCGATGATTTTGTTTCTGCACGGTGCCGGCGAACGCGGCACGAACATTTGGAAAGTGGCGATTCACGGCCCGCCCAAAATCGTGAAGGACAAACCCGACTTCCCATTCATCGTCGTCTCGCCGCAATGCCCGGACGGCGAGCACTGGTCGAATGAAGTGTTGCTTGGCTTGTTAGAGGAGGTGACGGCGAAGTACTCGGTGGATAAAGGCCGGATCTATCTCACCGGTTTGAGCATGGGCGGTTACGGCACGTGGACATTGGGCGCGGCGCATCCGGAATTGTTCGGCGCCATCGCGCCGATTTGCGGCGGCGGCGAAACCATCACCGTCCTGTTGTCGGGCCGCACCAAAAAGCAGGCGTTACATTCGCTGGGTGTCTGGGCGTTCCATGGCGGAAAGGATTCGGTCGTGCCGTTGGCGGAATCAGAGCGGATGGTCGAGGCGATGAAGAAGGCCGGTTGTCAGGACGTGAAGCTCACGGTCTATCCTGAAGCCAATCATGATTCGTGGACGGAGACGTACAACAACCCGGAGCTATATGATTGGTTTCTGAAGCATGAACGGACGAACGCAAAATGACGGATCAGCGGTTCCTTAGGCTGGCCGTTTTGTTCTCGTTGCTGCATTTCGTTGCCATGGTGTCGGTGGACGGCGTTATCTTCCTGTTGGCCCATGTGCCACCCAAAGCAGCAAATCTGGATGCGCCAATCCGCGGGTTGCAATGGCTCTATGAAGTTTTGCACGCCCCGCGCATGGTTCTACGCTCGCTTTGGCCGGGCGAAAGTTCACCACTATGGCTCAACTGGCTGCTGACGGTGTTGAACAGTGTGGCGTGGGGATCGGGACTGTCCGTTTTGAAAATCGCCTGGGTAAAAATCCGAAAGTAACAACCGTCGAAGCGTCCATCGCGCACGCACTCCCACCCAGTGATCGATCCGATAGAAGGGCGTCAGGCTTGCAACCCCATCCGTGGCCCGGCAGCAAACCAGCCTTTGATCTTGTCGGAATTCTTTTTGTTGAAGGAGTGCTTCAACTTTCCCAGTGGATGCTCCACAGTCATCAGAAGTTTCTTCTTATTAAAATCACCGAGCACGGATTGGAACTCCGCGGTGCTCACATAAAAGGCGCGCAGCATATCGCGTCGAAAGCAGAACACCCGGTCGCCCGTCAGAGCAAACCGGAATTTCTTGTCGGCGCTCTCGGCGATGTTCGGCTCCTTTCTGACCTTCTTTTTTTGCAGTTCCTTGCAGATGGTCTTCGCGCGTTTCAGATCTTCCGCCGCCATACTGGCGATCATCTCCTTCAAGTGACGCAGCTTTTTATACTCGTTAAAAAATACCGCGGCAATGATGGCCGGGAAAATGATGCCCTGCGGTCGCACCGGACCTTTATCGAGCACCTCCAGGAAGGTGATGAGGATGTTCCACACGAACAAGCACAGGCTGACGAACGCCTCCAGCAAAATGGCGTTTAGCGACGGTTTCCGCAGCGCCAGGATTCCGGCACCGAGCATGAGCAGGCCGAGCAACAGAAGACCGATGTTGATCGCATTGACCTCTATCGCAAACGCGCCAATGAGTGTGTTCAGAATTCCCCAGATCAATCCGCCAATGCCAATGTTACGGATCTGCTTTCGCGCGCACACCACCAGCAGGACGCGGTTCTCCGGTTTATCGAATATTTCCGTTGAAGTCATCGGTTTGGATCTGGTTGGAGTTTAGCTGCCCTCGAATCCAAGTCAACGCTTCAGTCTGTGGCAAAATCCCCTCCAGAGCTCGCTGTGTGTTTTGTCAACGGCGTCGGCGATCGTCGAAAGACGAGTGTGCTTCGAGAGAGTGCTTATTCCAGCCCGCTCGCCACTTTCGCCCGCTTCAAAACCTTTTGCGCCAACGACCGCGCCGTCGTCGCGCCGTCGCGCAGCACTTGGTTGACGTGATCCAGATTTGCCGCAAGCTCGGCGCGTTTGGCGCGCGCGGCCACAAAGTAATTCCAATAATACTCGAACAGCGACTTCTTCAAGTCGCCGTAGCCGAGTCCGCCAGCGCGCAGCCGGTCTTCAAAATCTTTCGCCACCGCCGACGGTGTGACGAGTTTCAATAATTGAATCGCGAGATTCTTTTCGGCATCCGGTTTGGGTTCTGTCGGCGAACGGCTGTCCATCACCAGGCTCATGATTTTTTTGCGGGTTGGTTTCTCCTCGCCGAAAATTTCAATGGTGTTGCCGTAGCTTTTGCTCATTTTCTGACCATCGAGGCCGGGCACTTCCGCAACGTCCTTGCGAATCTCCGGTTCAGGGATGACGAAGGTTTCGCCGTAGGTTTGATTCCATTTGGCGGCGATGTCGCGCGTCATTTCGAGATGCTGCTTTTGGTCCTGACCGACGGGCACGACGTTCGAGTCATAGATCAAAATGTCCGCCGCCATCAGAACGGGATATGCAAAGAGAGCGTGGTTGGGTGAAATGCCTTTGGCCGTCTTGTCCTTGTAGCTGTGCGCGCGTTCGAGCAGGCCCATCGGCGTGACCGTGCTGAGCATCCACGTCAACTCCGTTACTTCCGGCACGTCGGACTGGCGGAAGAAAACCGACTTCATCGGATCAAGTCCGCACGCCAGAAAATCCAACGCCACGTCGAGTGTGTGCTTGCGCCGTTCCTTGGGGTCGAACAACGAGGTCATCGAATGATAGTCGGCGATGAAATAAAACGCCTCGCCTTTATCCTGCAACTCAATGGCCGGCTTCATCATCCCAAAATAATTTCCGAGGTGCAGCGCGCCGGAGGGCTGGATGCCCGATAAAATTCGCATAGGCACAACGTAACAATGAATCAGGAAGGCAGGAAAGCAGGAAAAGAGACCCGAGCTTCACGCATGGACACGGATTAAACTCAGCCATCGCCTGAATTGCGGGAGCGAAGGCCATTGTCAATCGTACGGCGAAACGCTAACAACAGTTCAGCGGAGCCGGGATTGACCCGGTGCGCAGTTTTCACAGTGAAGGTGAACGAACGGCAAATCACTTTGACTGACGGGCGGCAGTTGGGCTTTGCGGAGTACGGGGACGCTCAGGGCCGGCCAGTTTATTATTTTCACGGCTGGCCGGGATCGCGCCTCGAGGCGCACGCGATGGGACCCATCGCGTCTGAGTTGGGCGTAAGAATCATCGCCGTCGATCGCCCCGGATACGGCCTCTCCGAATTTCAACCCCACCGCAGAATTTTCGACTGGCCTGAAGATGTCGTCCAACTGGCCGACTCGTTGAAGCTTGATCGTTTTGGGGTGATTGGCGTCTCCGGCGGCGGGCCGTACGCGTTGGTCTGCGCGGCAAGAATCCCGAATCGGTTGAACACGGCGACGATCGTATGCGGCCTGGGGCCGTTGGATGCGCCAGAGGCCACCCGCGGAATGATGCGACACAATCGCTTCTTGCTCTCGTTGGGCCGGAGAGCGCCGTGGCTCGCCCGTTGGCTGCTCGGCTGCGCAATTTGGGTGGTCCGTCACAACCCGCAACTCTACCTCTCCCCGCGTCTGCTCACCGAGTTGCCGGAGCCCGACCGGGCCGCGCTGCGTTATGGTGAATTCCGGCACATGCTGTTTGCGAGCACCATGGAGGCGTTCCGGCAAGGGACGCGCGGTCCGTTTCATGACGGGCGGCTTTACGCCCAACCGTGGGGATTCCAACTGGCCGACATCACGCGAGAAATTCTTTTGTGGCATGGCGAACAAGACGTGTTTGTGCCGGTCGCGTTGGGAAGTCATCAAGCGCAACTGCTGCCTCGTTGCCGTGCCAGATTCCTTCCCGACGAGGGTCACCTGTCGCTGCCGCTCAACCACATTCGCGAAATTTTGGCGTTGGCAATTGGTGATGGGTGATTTGCCGCTCGATGATTTCGCCGGCGTAACTTGACTCTGAGAAGGAGGCAAAGCAGGACGCGCCCTCCGAGCGCCGCTTACGAATCCATCCCAAAACGTCAGGCTTGTTGCAATTGCCGCAGTGCGCCGCCTTTTACTTCCCATCGCTGCACGTCACGCCCCAGTTCGCGCGGCCAGTTTTCCTCGGTGCAGGTCATGAAGACCTGGCCGCGAGCGTGATGGGCGCGCTCCAGCAACGGCAGAAAACCACTGCGTCGTTTCGCGTCCAATTCACCCATGACGTCGTCGATCAACAAGATCGGCGGTGAGCCGTGAATGCCAGTGAGATATTCCGCTTGCGCCATCTTCAGGGCGATGGCCAGCGTGCGTTTCTGGCCCTCACTGGCGAACTGTGCGGCGGGTTGGCTGTTGAGTTGGAACAGTAAATCATCGCGATGCGGCCCGATCAACGTCGAGCGATACGTTCTTTCGCGTTGCCGCAACTGCGCCAGTTCGACGGCGAAATCCTTCTTCACGCTCGCTTGATACTCCAGCCGCAACTCTTCCGCGTCATTCGAGATGCGCCGGTACGCCAGTCGGACCAGCGGCGAAAGGCGCGGCACCAGTTCGCGCCGATATTGGATGAGTTGCTCGCCAAGCTGAATCAGTTCGCGCGTGAAACTTTCGAGCGCCGCTTCGTCCACGGCGCGCTGCTTGAGCAAGGCGTTCCGTGAACGGAGCGAGCGGGCGTAACGCTGGAGCAGTGGCAGATACGTCGCGTGCGTTTGCGACAACAACAGGTCGAGAAAGCGCCGCCGATTGCGCGCCGCGCCTTTGACGAGCAGCGAATCCTCAGCGCAAAACACCACGACGCGCAACACCCCGAGATAATCGGTCAGTTTGCGCACGGGCTGGCCATCGAGACTCAGTTTCCGTTCGCTGGCCGACCAATACATTTTGATTTCGTGCTGACCCTGGCCGACGACCGTGGCGCTGGCGAAGTAACCCTTTTGTCCGTGACGAATCATCTGCGCGCTGCCAACACCGCGAAACGACCGAAGCGTGGCCAGCAGATAAATGGCTTCGAGAATATTGGTCTTGCCCTGCGCGTTGTCGCCGAGCAGCAGATGGAAGCCGGGCGCAAAATCCACGTCGAGCCGAGCGTAATTGCGGAAGTCGCGAAGGCGTAGATGAGTCAGTTGCACGGCGGTATTTAGCCTGCCGCCGCCGCGAGTTTCCAAATTATTATTTTTCGTCGCCGCGAATTTTCTCTTGAGAGCGACACGCTTACAACCGCTCAAGGCGCGCTGTGTACGAAAATGACTGGTCAACCGCAAGCAAAGCATTGAAAGCCGGAGTGGAGCCGTACCGCCAGAATCTTCCCTGGGAAGGGCCGATGGTTTCTCCAGGCCAGAAAGGCAGTGGGGAAAGGGTCCATTTGTTGTACAAGCACGGTGCCAATTTGGAGCCCGACAAAGCGGGTGTGCCTTCCTTAAAACATGTCACGCGGCACTTTTGGGACGATTTAGCTGACGCAACGAAAGACGCTGGGGCGGACGTGAACGCTCGAGAACATCGGGCGCATGGAGCGCAACCAACGGCGCGTTTTTCATCCCATGACTCCTGAAATGTCGCCGCTAGGGATGCAATTGGACTTTGATCACGGTGTTGAAAGCTGAATTGGTTTTTGCCGCCACGACGAAGGCGATTCTTGTGGAATTCGTATAGGGGAGCGGCAGCGGGATCACCTGCGACCTGGCTTCCGTGGCGGACAGGTTGTCGTTGCAATTAGTCAGCCCCAAGGTGACGTTGGTGGTCACATTTATAACTCTGAGAACGGTGTCCAGCAAGCTGCTGCCGGTGCTGCTGCTGCTTTGCAGCGTATCAATCGAACTGGCGCTGGTGGGGTTGGTGAAGACCAGGAAAAAATTGGTTTGAATATAGGCGGTGCCCGACTTCACGCCCACCGCGCAAAGCGTTCCGGGCGCGGTGCTGCTCCGCAGGCCGGCCCCAGGTGAAAGGATGATGCCGGCGGTGGTCATGATGGCGGGAATGTCGGGGATCAGTTTGTCCACCCGCGTGTTCCGTACAAAGAGTTGCTGGCCCAGGAAACCGACGGGCAGACTGACTTGGAACACCCGGTTGGAGAGATCGAACCCAACCGGCACCACCAACAGCCCCCAATCGTTCGATTCGCTCAAACTGGTGGCGACTTCCACGGCGTAGGAGCGCGGCGTCTGCGGCCACTTGAACGAAATGTTGGTCCCGTTGAGCGAGGCCGACAACCCCGGATGAATCTCGTCGCCCGGTCGCCCACCTTGCGGGTAGAAGTCGGTGAAGGACGCCGTGGTGTTCGTGACAACGCTATGCGCGCTGACCGCCATGCCGACATACAAGTTGGTGGCGAAGCCTTGGGTGGTCACGCCGCTGATGATCCAGTCCGTGCCGTTCGTGGCGTAGTACGCGGTGAATACATTGTTCGAGCGGCTGAGTCGCAGCCAACTGGCCGCGCCGGCAGGCACCGGCGGGCTCGTCAAAAAATCGATCGCATCAGTGCCCGCCACCGGACGCACCGTCGCTTGAATCTGGTTCAGTCCGCCGGTGGGCGTGAAATAAGTTTGGATCGACGCACTGTTCGCATCGAGACTTTCACGCGCCATCAGACCAGCCTGCGAAGCGAAGTCGGCCATGTCCAAGCTCGTCACGCGCACGCGCACGTCAAAATCGCGCGTCATCACTTGCTGGAGGAAATGGAAGTGGTCATCCAGTCCCATTCCAAAACCCGATCCGCCGACCGTCACGTCGAAGGTATCCCAGAACGAGGTATAGACCTGCCCAGCCGCGACCGGGTCGCCGGGTGTGCCGATGCTGAGGCCCGAATACTCGCTGGTGTAGCCGGTGGCGATGGTGGGCGCGGAATTACCTGCCACGCCTTGAACATTCACCGTGCAGACCGAGAAGAACTCGCCGACGGGCGCGGTGGTCACCACTTCCACGGAACGGCCATCGGGGCGCAGATGAACGTCCGCGACGTTTACGGTGCCGGCGTTGACCAGGTAGTTGGAGTGGTTGGTCGCCGACGGAAGCGTGACGGCCTGATCGAAACGAACGCCGACGGTGTTGGCGGCCAAGCCGTTGTTCGCCAGGTTATGGATCGACACGATGACGGGTGGTGGCGACCCGGGTTCGCTCATCGCAGCGAGATAGTTGTCAAAGGTGGCATCGGCTGTGGCGTTTCCGCCGACGCTGTTGTCATAAACGATCAAACCTCCGATGCCGCTGGCGTAAGCGCTGTCCGCCCCTTGAACAAGGACCAGGGGGTTGACCGTGTCGGGCAATTGATAGACCCGGCCCTGAAAGTTTGTCCCAGTGCCCGCGAAGACGAACCGGTAAGCGTTGGTCTTATCAAGCGTGATGGGAATGGAAGTTCCGGGCAGGTCAGTGGCTGCCTCGTTGGTAATTCCAGAAATGGACAGGCGGTGATCGTTTGCCTGGTAGGTGAATGCGTAACCGGTGGTCGTGCCTGGCCCAATGTTTTCAAGCCGGGCCAATATGCCAAAGGCCTGGTGGAGGGTGTCGTCCCAGTCAACTACATCCACGGCTGCATAAAAATCAGAATAGACATTTGTCAGCGTGCTCGCAATTCGGCCTGCACCGAGCGCCAGCGGATCGGGACTGGCGGACGCTTGCAGGCGGTAGGTGTTGGTCCCGGGAAATGTCCAGGAACCGTTCGGGACGCCAAGTGAATCACCAATGGGGTCTTGATGGGTCCAGGTTGGATTGGCCGTGTCGTCGCCATCATCAAAATTGTCGGATTGGGCTTTGACAGCAAAAGGGAGCGCAAAGGCAGTGGTCAGGACCAGCCGGGAAATTATTTTCAGGCCAAGGGTGATTCTCATACGGGGTGTGGAGATGATGGTTTGGTTAAGTGAGCCTATGAAGCGCGCCACCTTGACCGCAGACCAACGGATACAAAACCGAGGAGCAACGGGAAGCATATTTTGATGTTGTCATAAGTGACCTGACTCTTCGCGACTGATTGTTTGTTCGCAAGCCAAACATCCCGGCAAAAGAAATTACGTGGAGCAACGGGCTTTGCGGGCGTGTTGTGAGCGTCCACCACTTCGCACGCATTTGTCAACTCTCGATTGCTCTGGCTGGTGGCCAAGGACGCAACACGCCGAAGGAATCAAAGTCCCGATCACCGCACAACCCAGGCGTTTTGATCTGAAAGCCCAAGCCCAATCGCCGCCCCGGAACATCAACCTGGATCGCCTGGAATTGACCGGCCTCCACCCGCCGAAACCCGGTTGCGCATTGCCTCCCGATCAAGGCCAGCCGATGAGTTTCAGATTTTACTTCTAAATTTTCCAACGATGGTGCGATCATCAATCACGAATAACACTCCACATTGTTTGCCACTCAAACCGTGAGCCGGATAAGCAAATTGAAGCAAAATTGGCTGGGCGGCGGTATTGGCGTGCTGCTGGCCGTGGGGCTGGGCGCTGGACTGCTGGTTTTCAATTCCAGCCTGGGCAAGAAGTTAAAACATCTGAGCTACGACTTGCCTTTCGCGATTCGCCCGGTGGCCAAACCCCAGGCAGTCGTCATGGTTTACATGGACGATGATTCGCACAAGGAACTCAACCAGCCCTTCAACCAGCCTTGGGATCGCTCGTGGCACGCGCAACTGCTCAATCGACTCACCGCCGAGGGCGCCCGCGCGGTCGTGTTTGACATCGTGTTTAGCAACCCCGGTACCAACCCGGAGAACGATGAGCAACTGACCCAGGCCATCCGCGCCCAAGGCAAAGTTGTGCTCGCGGCCGACTATGTCGCCACCGGCTACGGTCGCGATGGTGTGGCCATGAAGACCATTGTGCCGCCGCATCAGCCGTTCAGCGAAGCCGCCGCCGAGCTTGGCTCGGCGGAAACGAACCCGGATGACGACCTGGTGATTCGCAAGCACGTTCCGATGTCGGGCGATGACTTGCTTCCAACCTTGAGTTGGGCGGCGGCGAAACTTATCGGTGCTGAGGTCGCCAAGGATGAGAAAAACCGCTTCCAGGAGCGTTGGATGAATTACTATGGCCCGCCCGCGACCATTCCCAATGTGAGTTTTTACCGGGCGATTTTGCCTGGCGACCTGCCGTCGGGTTTTTTCAGCAACAAGGTGGTGTTCGTTGGCGCGCGGCTGCTCACCAAATTCTCCGGCGATCGCAAAGATGAATATCCCACTCCCTACTCGTCGCTGAGTCCCAAAAATCCCTTCATGCCGGGAGTGGAAATTCAGGCCACGGCATTTCTAAATCTGCTGCACGGTAACTGGCT
This sequence comes from Verrucomicrobiota bacterium, assembly GCA_016200005.1. Classification (NCBI taxonomy): domain Bacteria; kingdom Pseudomonadati; phylum Verrucomicrobiota; species Verrucomicrobiota bacterium. Next base: position 68,350 of record JACQFP010000038.1, read on the forward strand.
CAACCGCCCTTCACCGAAAGTTGAACTGGCAGTCATCCTCCTTGCCGGAATTGCGTTTGGTTACGGTCTGTCGCTGTTCCGGCCTCTGACCGCCAGCAGTTTTGCGTTGCTGGCCATCCTCGTCGTCACGTTGATTGCGCATTTTTTGTTTTCGCGACAGCGCATTTGGTTTCCCTGGATGATTATCGTCGCCGCGCAGATTCCGGTGGCTCTGCTTTGGTCGGTCGTCTTCAACTCCGTCCGGCTTTACGTCCAAAACAAACTCTATGAGCAAACCCTTTCCTTCTACCTTTCGCCCAAGTTGGTGAAAAAGTTTTCCACTGACCGCGAACTGCTCAAAGTAGGTGCTAAACAACAAACCCTCACCGTTCTCTTCACCGACATCGCGAACTTCACTTCCATCTCTGAGCGCATGGATTCCAACGATCTGGCGCTTCACATGAACAAGTACTTTGAGACTGCCGTGTCAAAGTGCATCCATCATACCGACGGCACCATCGTCAAATACCTCGGCGACGCCATTTTCTCGTTCTGGAACGCGCCCGACCCGCAGTTAGATCATCAACTGCGCGCTTGTGAAGCCGCGCTCCGTTTCCGCGAACAACCGCCTCAATACATGAACGGCCAGTTGCTCATCACGCGCATTGGTCTCCACACCGGCGTGGCGAACGTCGGCAACTTCGGCAGCACGGCGCGCGTCGATTACACCGCCCTCGGCGAAAACATCAACCTCGCTTCGCGGATGGAAGGACTGAACAAATATCTCGGCACGGAGGTGCTCATCACGGGCGAAACGCAGGCGGGCATTGACGGTCGTCTGGTGACCCGCGCACTGGGCAGGTTCCAACTCAAGGGATTTGCAAAGAGCGTGGACGTTTACGAACTCGTTGGCCCGCCGGAAAAGGCCGAAGCCACGCGCCCGATGCGAGAAGCTTTTGCGGAGGCGCTGAAACTCTTTCGGAACGGAAATTTTGCGCGGGCTGAAACCACGTTCCGTCGCGTGCTGGACTTTGCGCCCAAGGACGGCCCGACGCTTTTTTTCCTGCGTCAAATCGATCACTTCCGCGAAACACCCCCGCCGCCGCAATGGAAGGGTGAAGTGGAGTTGAAAGAAAAATAGTGCAATGAAATTGAGCCTGGATTTAGTCTCCAAGCAGTCACCGGGGGACGCGGGTAGGACATTCGTCTCGTGTGTGTCACGCCGTCGTCCAAGCTACAGTGGAGCGGTGTTGGAACATCTCCGCGGCACAGCGGCCTTGCCGGCGAAGAAGAAGAAGGTGTGGCTGAAGTAGAATACAAACCAGAACCAATTATGCAAACCGTCCTGAAGATTCTGAGCTTGACCGTCCTTCTGAATCTGGCCGGCGGTTGCGTCTATTATCGTGAGCATTTTGGTCGTCGGACTCCAGACCACCCTGCGCCACCGCCCGTGGCCACCCGTCCCGCGCCACCGCCCATCGTTACGCGTCCCGCCCAAGAACCCTGGGTGAACGTGAGCATCACCACGCAGGAACGCCAGGTGATCCGGGAGTACGTCACCGCACACTCAGACGATGGCAAATCCGGGAAGAAAGGAAAACCCCTGCCGCCAGGTCTGGCCAAAAAAGTTGCGCGCGGGGGAAGCCTGCCGCCGGGTTGGCAGAATAAACTGGTCAAAGGCGAAATCCTGTCGCCGGAGATGTATCGTCAATGCGATCCCCTGCCCGACGAGGTGCTCGTGCGTCTGCCACCGCCACCGTCCGGCACGGTCCTGGTGACCATCCAAGGCAAAGTCGTGCGTTTGGTGCGCGCCACATTGGAGATTCTGGACGTGTTTGACGTCCTCCCGTAAGGCGAAACCGCCTGCACGCCTCCGGCCCCAGCTTTCGCCGCGCAACGGACTACGTGCTCGCGAACGGCAAATCAACCGCGAACGCCCGCTTCAACTCACGCTTAAATCGTCCATCTTGCCGAAGAAGCGGATCTCCGGCTTGCTGACGACGCCGGCGGCTTTCATGCGCTTGCGCAGTTCCGGCGACTTCATGAACTTTTGCATCCGGGCCGCCGTATCCCAGGCGTAGCAGACGGTCAGGTCATTTGGATTCTTGCTGCTGCGGAGGGACATAGAAACTTTTTTCGCCTGAAGCTTTGCGCCAAGCTTTGACGCCTTGGACGGCGCGTTTCCACTTTGAGTAATTGGCAACTCGATGACGAATGATGAGGTATGGCATTTTGATTCCTTTCTTATTTGCTCGCAGCCACTGTCGGCTGCGTCTTGTCTTTGGTAGGGTTTAACTGCACTCTGACATCGCGAATCAACTCCTCCAACCGCCGGCCGTACTCGACGTAGTTGGCGAACATGGCGTCGTCGTTGGTCTTGGAAGTTGCGTCGTGGAAAACGACGACCATGTGTGGCTCAATGCTGATGCCGGCGTCGTAGCCGCGCGTGAAGGCGTCCTTGAGGATGTCGCGTACTCTCCCCTGACCTTCGCCGGGCCAGTTGTAATCGGCGTCGTTCTTTGCCGGATTCCAGGTGGCGTCCTTGATGTGGATGTGAACGGTGTGGTCGCGAACGTGCGTCCAGAATTCCCACGGGTCTTGCTTGGGCCAGGGCTTCGGTTTGCTGCGGTCGGGATTGAAAATGGGATTGGCAGTGTCGAAGACCCACTTGAGGCCGGGGACTTTGTCGAGCAACTCCAGCGCGTGCCGCCAACTCATCCCGCCGTAGTTCATGCAATTCTCGTGGACCGGCTGAAGTCCCGCATCGAGGAACATCTTCGTCACCTCGCGCACGCGGTCGAAGACGACGGCGGGCGTTTTGTCATCATTGTCGCCGGGCTTGAAACTCATCACACGGACGTATTTCGTGCCGAGCCGTTGCATCCGTGGAATGGCGCGTTTGACCTCCGCACGTGTGACATCAAAAGGCGTCTCGACAGTCTTCGCCCAGTTCATGATCGTCGAACCGAAACAATAAACGCCAACGCCCGCGTCCTTGAGTTTGCTCTCGACGATGGCGAAGGCCTCGTCTGGAATGTTGTGGAGGTTGTCCTTCTTGAAGCCCGGCACTTCCACGCCGCGCATTTCGATGAATTTCCAGCCGAGTGCTTTCGTCGCTTGAATCTGGCCGTCAATGCAGTTCGCGGCCTCGTCGCCGATGCCTGTTAGAATCATAGTGATTTAAACTGCGCGCGGGGCTGGCCCAGCCGTTGGCAGGCGCTACTGAATTTCCGTCAAATCAAACTCCAGTCCCGGCAAAATGGCCGAGGTAAGTTTGCCTTTCTCCTCGGCAGCGCAACGCAGTTCATAGCGTCCTCCCGTGAGCGTGAGGATTTCGAGAGATTTGTTGGCCGGATCGCCAATCCAATATTCCTTCACTCCAAACCGGGCGTAGAGTTCCTTCTTGTCGTAGCGGTCGCGCCGCACGCTGGAGGGCGAAACCAGTTCCACCAACAGATCGGGCGTGCCGAAGATCGCGCGGCGCTGAACCATTTCCGCGTTGGCCGTAGATACAAAGACCAGATCGGGTTGGACGTTGTTTTCGGGATCGAGGACCACATCAATTGGCGCGATAAAAATGCGGCCAAGGTGATGCTGCTTTACGAACTGGGTGAGAAGAAGATTGAGATCGTTGAGCCAACTCTGATGCCACGTATCGGGTGCAGGAGCCATAAGAAGTTTACCGTCTATGATTTCGTAACGCTGGTCATCGTCGAGACGGTAATACTCCTCGTAGGTCCAACGTTTGCCTTGTTTTTCCAGCACGGCTGCCATGGCAGGAATCTAACAGAAAGAACGTGCCAGGCCAGTGAAAAGTTCCAACTCGTTCTCCCAGATCCCTACCTGCGGTTTCAAATTTATCTCCGGAACGAACTCGCGAAATCGGTCGCCTCCACCTGCACCACTTTCTTCTGCACCTTCGATTCGGCGATGAGCTGGTTGAGTTTCTCTTCCCAACCCGCACCGTCCATCGGCAGCTCGACCGTCTCGTTCAGCAATGACGAATACACCATCACGTTGGCCAGTTCGACCGAGTGAATGCCTTCCGCGCCCGGCACAATGAGCGGTTCGCCGTCGAGAATCGCGTTCGTGAAATTCTGGATGATGATCGAGTGCGGTACGACGGCGTTCTCGAAGGGAATCTCCACGTGCCACACGTCCGGCTTCACGAAACCCTGCTTTGCAGTCTGGCTGAATTCGAGCATGTCCGTCTCGTTGCGCGTGAACAGGATCTTGTTGCTCTCCATGACCAGCGTGCCGCGCGTGCCGACGATTTCAAACCGGTTCGTGCCTGGTGCTTCGCCTGTGGAACTGACGAACACGCCCGTCGCGCCGTTGGCCCATTCCATGTACGCGGAGACGCTGTCCTCAACTTCGATCTGATGGAAGCGACCCAACTGGCAAAAACCGCGCACGCGCTTGGGCATGCCGACGAGCCATTGCATCGTGTCCAGGTTGTGCAGGCATTGGTTGAGCAGCACACCGCCGCCTTCGCCCTTCCACGTCGCGCGCCAACCACCGCTCGCATAATACGCCTCGGTCCGATACCAGTCCGTGTTAATCCAGTTCACGCGCACGATCTGGCCCAGGTCGCCGCTTTGAATCAGTTTTTGCACCTTCTGGTAACGGGGTTCCGTACGCATTTGAAACATGCCACCGAACACTACCTTGGGATTTTTCCTGCTGATCGCGATGAGCCGCTCCGCATCGGCTTTGTGCGACGAGATCGGCTTCTCGACCATCGCGTGAACCCCGGCATTGAGCGCAGCGATGCCCAGCGTGGTGTGTTGAAAATGCGGCGTGGCGATGATCACCGCGTCCACATCACCGGATTTGATCAGCGTCTCACCATCGGTAAAAGTTTTCAGCGGCTTGTAACGGTCGAGCGGCGCGACGGCGTCGCACACGGCCACGAGTTCGCAGCGGCTGACCTTTTTGTTGGAGAGATAATCGGCGTGGTATTTCCCGATGTTGCCCATGCCGATGATGCCCAAACGCACATTCTTCATGGCGGGAGTTTAGAGGATCAAAATCAAAATTCCAGAATTCTCTCGCGCGACTTGTGGATTCAACGGAGCAACGGGCGAACACGGTCGCGTCCGACCAGGAGCCTTGAAATTCTCGGTAGCATTCGCGGAGTGGCATTCGACATTTGAGGTTTCCGATGCCAGAATCGCCGCGTGGACGAATTGCTCAATCAATTGCGGCTATTGAAAACGACCTCGGGGTTGTGCGTTCTTTTGGTGCTGCTGCTCTGGGAAACGGCGACCCCGTTCCTGCCACTTTTTCAAGGCAATCTCCGGGAGCGAGCACGCCATGCCACACGGAATTTTGTCCTCGGCCTCGCCAACGTGGTGTTGGGCGCGGTCGCAGTCGTGCTACTTTGGGCTGGGATCGCGCTTTGGGCGGAAGAACATCGATTCGGTTTGCTGAACTGGCTTGAACTCTCAGGCTGGACGCGCCTGATCCTCGCCGTCGTCCTGTTCGATGCGTGGATGTATTGGTGGCATCGAATGAACCATCGCCTGCCGTTCTTCTGGCGATTTCATCGCACGCACCACTCCGACCCGAAAATGGACGTGACGACGGCCCACCGGTTCCACTTTGGCGAAATCTTTTTTTCGTCGCTGCTGCGCGTGCCTGTAATTTTATTGCTAGGGATGAGGCCGGAGGAACTGGTCATTTACGAGACCGCCATGTTCGTTATCGTCCAATTGCATCATGCCAATGTGGGTTTGCCGAAAAAAGTGGATTGGCTGCTGCGACTGCTCTTCGTAACGCCGGCAATTCACAAGGTGCATCATTCGCGATTACAGCTGGAAACTGATTCCAATTATTCATCCTTGTTCTCCATCTGGGATCGGCTGTTCCGAACGCTGCGCTTGCGGGCTGACCCGCGAACGATTCAGTTTGGTCTGGACCGTTTCGATCAACTGGAACAACAAACGCTGGCTGGGTTGATCAAAACGCCGATGGTTAAGGACGAGAAACGTGAAACGTAAAGCGTGATGCGTGAATCACCAAGAAGCGTACCCTCACGTTTCACGTTTCACGTTTCACGCATCACGTTTCACGTCCACAGCCAGGTAATCAAGGGCGCAAACGCCAGGCTCGGCAGGTAATCCGCCAGCTCGATTTTTTTCAATTCGAGGATGACCAGTGCGACGCAAAAAACCAGCAGCCCGCCGGCGGCGTTGACAGAATCAAGCAGCAGGTGGGTCTTTAGAAACGGTGCCATTTGTTGCACGCAGAGTGTGATCGTTCCCTGGTAAGCGAAAACGGGCAGGGCCGATAACATCGGTCCCCAACCGAAAATGGAAACAAACCCCATCGTCGCCAGACCATCCATCAGCGCTTTGATGGCGAGCGGCTGCCATTGACCTGACAAACCGTCCGGGACCGCGCCAATGATCGCCAGCGGCCCGGCACAAAAAAGCAGGGCGCACGTGTTAAAGCCATCACTGAAGCGCTGCGGATCGCCCGGCTTGGTCTGGGCCAGACGTTGTCGGGCGTACTGTCCCAGGCGATTCGACGCCTTTTGCAGATGCAGAAGCCGGCCAGCCAGTTTCCCGAGAATCAACGCCAGCAAAACGATGACGAGCTGTTTGAGGATGGGAAGGAAGCCGCCGTTCAAGCTAAACCAGGTCAGCCGCAAGCCAATGAACACGGCAAACGCACCCATCGAAACCTTCAGGGCAAGCTGCGTGGCCGGCGAATGTTGCCGGGTGATCACCAAACCGGCCACGCCGCCGATCAATATCCCTGCCACATTTAGGATCGTTCCGAGCATGGCCTTGACTCAACCAGCGGCGGCCCAAAGTTCAAAGTCCAAACTTCGATGCTCCGAGCGGTCACTTCAGTTTTCTGAAAATCGTCATTGCAATTGGCGCCGGCAGTCGGCAAGTTCTCCCGACTGGTTCGGGGCGTAGCGTAGCCTGGTAGCGCGCGTGGTTCGGGTCCACGAGGTCGTGAGTTCAACTCTCACCGCCCCGACCATCTTGAATTTCAATAAATCTATTGCCACGCCGAAACCACGATCTAAACCATTCATGAAAGGTATCTCTTCGTCTCTCCTCATAAACCGGCGCACCCCCAACCCCTCCCACGAGGGGAGCAGATCACGGGAGGCACGCACGCCGTTCCCCTCCTTGGAGGGCTCCGGGGTGGGTTCCGGGAAACAATCCGCGAGCCTCGACAGTTCTTGGAGTCTCTCCCTGCTGTGCTTGATGGCACTCACCGCCTTGGTCGTGTCTGCCAGCGCAGTCGCGCCGCCACCTGGCTTCACTGCATTATTCAACGGCAAAGACCTCACCGGTTGGCGCGGTGGTGACACGTTTGATCATCGCAAATACCTGGCGCTGTCTGCCGAGCAACGCGCCGAGCAGGACGCCAAATGGACGGCCGACATGCAATCGCACTGGCGCGCGGAAGGCGATGAATTGGTCAACGATGGTCACGGCAAATACGCCACTACTGCGAAAGACTACGGTGACTTCGAACTGCTGATCGATTACAAGACCGTGCCGCTCGCCGACTCAGGCATCTACCTCCGCGGCTGTCCCCAGGTCCAGATTTGGGACCACACCAACCCCAAGGAATTCAAGAACGGCGCGGACAAAGGCAGCGGCGGCCTCTGGAACAACAGTCCCGGCGCGCCCGGCAAAGACCCGCTCGTGCTCGCCGATAAACCATTCGGCGAATGGAACCATTTCCGCATCCTCATGCTCGGCTCGCGCGTTAGCGTGTGGCTCAACGACAAGCTCGTTGTCGATCATGCCAATCTCGAAAATTATTACGACCGCAAGACCCCCATTCCCGTCAAAGGGCCGATCGAACTCCAGACGCATGGTGGCGAAATTCGCTGGCGGAACATCTTCATCCGCGAAATCGGTGCGGACGAAGCGAACAAGATTCTCGGCGCGAAAGGCGAAGAGGCATTCCATTCCGTCTTTAACAGTCGCGACTTCGCCGGCTGGGACGGCCCCGTGAGCGAATACGAAGTGAAGGACGGGGCGATTGTTTGCCGGCCGAAGAAAGGCGGCACGATTTTCACGAAGGACGAATATAGCGACTTCATGGCGCGCCTTGAATTCAAACTGCCGCCCGGTGGCAACAACGGTCTGGCCATCCGCTATCCCGGTCACGGCAACCCCGCCTATGACGGCATGTGCGAGTTGCAGGTGCTCGACGACAACTATGAGAGAGCCACCGGCGAGAAGATCGACCCGCGCCAGGCGCACGGCTCGGCTTACGGCATGGTGGCGGCGGCGCGCGGTTACCAACGGCCCATTGGCGAATGGAATTTCGAGGAAGTCACCGTCCAGGGATCAAAGATCAAAGTGGAGTTGAACGGGTTCATAATCCTCAACACTGATCTGGCAAACGTGAAAGAATACATGGCCAACTCAGCGCATCCGGGCAAGGACCGCACGAGCGGCCATTTCGGTTTCGCGGGCCACAATGATCCGGTCGCCTTCCGCGACATCCGGATCAAGTCACTTTGATCGTAGCAAGGCAAAGAACTCGGCAGGCAATCGGTTCAGCGTGGTCCTCGAACTCCATTGAGTAACTCCCGCGTCGCTGGGGCTAGAACGGTAAGAGCAGGTCCAATCCCGGGGCTGATTCACTGGAGTGGGTGGCAGCGCGACGGCGGCGCTTGGGCAGGAGACCTTTGAGTTCCAGCTTCATCTTTTGCAAGTGGCGCGGGCAGATGCCGTGGGACAACGAGCCGGCACCGCTCCCGCGCTCCTTCGGCTTGCACCAGGCGCAGATGACGACCCGCAACGAAAACTCAAGTTGACCCACGGTCATGCCAGAAACTCAGGTATTGCAGACAAGTTGTTGATCGCGCAATGCAAGGCTTTCGTCAACAAAGAATTCCTCAACACGAAAGACAGAAACCTCCCGGACGCGAGTACGGCTCACCAGAAAAACTTTTATTGGGCTGTGCACTTAATTCCCCTTGGCCCATCGGACACGCTAAAGCGTAAACTCCAACGCTGCGCGTGGGCCGTTTCCGTTGGAGTTCAACCTTTAGGTTGTCCCTCCGTTTGCCTGAAGGGGAATCAAGTGCATAGCCCTAAACTTTTAGTCGGTGTAAAAGTCTTTCTGTAAATTGTCTTTCTTCTCTCCGCCTCCACCCCTCCGGGGTGAGGCGGAGCGAAGGCGAGCG
>JACQFP010000039.1 GCA_016200005.1 Verrucomicrobiota bacterium
CACGGCTGGCCGGTTAAGGTTCTAATCATTGTTTGCTACAGTTTATTTCTGAGCGACTTGCACATGAAAAGTGATGTCACGCATTTGAAATTTGAGGTGTCTCTGCGCACGCTTCCGGCGCATGAATTCCGGCCGCTACATTCTTTCTCAAGTTTTGGATTTGGTCGATCGCAAGACGCTTTCCCGTTTGGTGGAACGCTACGATGCCGAGTCGCGGGTCCGGCATTTCGGCTGTCGCCAGCAACTCATCTGCATGGCGTTTGCGCAACTGACTTGGCGCGAGGGACTGCGGGACATTGCCACCTGTTTGAATGCCAAGCCGGAGGCGCTTTACCACTTGGGCTTTCGCGAACCGGTGGCCAAATCGACTTTGGCAGATGCCAACGAGCAACGGGACTGGCGGCTGTGGGAGGACTTGGCGAAAAAACTCATGGGCCAAGCCAGAACTCTCTATGCCGGAGAAGACCTCGGTCTGGAGTTGGAAAATACGGTCTATGCGCTGGACTCCACGACCATCGATCTTTCGCTCACGCTTTTCCCTTGGGCCGACTTTCGCCGCACCAAAGCGGGAATCAAAATGCACACCCAAGTCGATTTGCGTGGCCCGATTCCCACCTGCATTTGCATCACCAACGCCCGCCAGCACGACGTTCGCTGGCTCGACGAACTCGGCTTGGAGCCTGGGGCCTTCTACGTGATCGATCGCGGCTACATGGATTTCAAACGCCTGCACGGGATTGCCTGTGCCGGAGCGTTCTTCGTCACGCGGGCCAAAGACAACCTGCGCTTCTCCCGCCAACGATCGCTGCCGGTAGATGCCCCGGCGGACGTTCGCAGCGACCAGATTGGAAAACCCACTTTGGCCAAAGCGCGAACTGCCTTCCCTGCACTGTTGCGGAAGGTGCATTACTTCGATGCCGAGACGCAACGGGATTTGGTCTTTCTGACCAACCATCTCGAAATCCCGGCACTGACGGTAGCCTTGATTTACCGGCTGCGGTGGCGCATCGAGTTGTTCTTCCGCTGGATCAAAGGTCACTTGCGAATCAAACATTACTACGGCACGAGCCCCAACGCGGTGAAGACACAAATCTGGATTGCCATCACCGTTTACCTGATGGTCGCCATCATCCACAAGCAGTTGAGCCTGCCCGGAACCTTGCACAGAACTTTGCAGCTTTTGAGCGTTCATCCTTTTGAAAAAGCACCTTTGCATGAGCTACTTACAGAAACAGAGTTCAATATCCCACCCGCCATTAACTCCAATCAATTACTGCTGTTGGACTTATAGCCGGACGCGCGTGATGTTGCATATGCAACATAAACTTGTCCTTAACGTTTCTGGGTGAAAAGGCCGGACGGCTCCCGGCAACCGGTTCGTCGCGCTTTACACAGTTCGCCTCCGTAAGTAATCTACATGCTGTGACAGTGACGACAAAAACTCGCGTGGTGGTGGGCATGAGCGGCGGTGTGGATTCCTCCGCGGCGGCGGCGCTGCTCGTCGAGCAAGGTTACGACGTGATCGGCATCACGCTGAAGTTGTGGCCACAGGATTGCATTTCGCGCGCGGAAGACAAGTGTTGCGGCCCGCAAGCCGTCACCGACGCCCGCAGCGTCTCGCACAAGCTCAACATCCCGTACTACCTCATCGATGAGGCGGAGGATTTTCAGAAGCAAGTCATCAATTACTTCGCCGAGGAATACAAGGCTGGCCGCACGCCTAATCCTTGCGTGATGTGCAACGAGAAACTGAAGTTCGGCACACTTATCAGTCGCGCCCGTCAACTGGGCGCCGAGTACGTGGCCACGGGACATTTTGCTCGCATTGAATTTTCCCCTCACCCGACCTCCAGCCACCCTCTCCCCGTCGGACGGGGAGAGGGACGGGGTGAGGGGCGATACTTGCTCAAGCGCGGACGCGATCCGCGCAAGGACCAGAGCTATTTTCTCTTTTCGTTGAAGCAGGAACAACTGGCGCGTTCGCTGTTTCCGCTGGGCGAGTTGACCAAGAGCGACACGCGCCACGTTGCGCATGAGCACCATCTCAAAACTGCCGACAAGGAAGAGAGCATGGAAATCTGTTTCGTGCCGGACAAGGATTACGGCGCGTTTTTGCAGAAGTCTAAACTGGTCGAGAAGCACAAGGGTGACATCGTGGACTTGCATGGTCGCGTGCTTGGTTGGCACGACGGCATCGAGTTCTACACGATCGGCCAACGCAAAGGACTCGGCATTTCCAGCCCGAAACCGCTTTACGTCATTGAACTCGACGCCACGAACAACCGTGTGATTGTGGGAGATGAATCCGCCCTCGAGCGTGATGAGTTCAATGTCGAGCGTTGCAACTGGATTCCTTTCGACGTGCCACCCGCAACGCTCGAAGTCACCGCCAAGATTCGCTACAACCATCCCGGCACGGCGGCCACCGTCGCGACGGATGGGAATGGTGGCGCACGAGTGAAGTTGCACACCGCCCAACGCGCCCTGACACCGGGACAGGCTTGTGTCTTTTATCAGGACGATTTGGTGGTGGGTGGGGGCTGGATTACCCGTTGACTCAAACTGTTTTGATGGCGGAAGGTCGCGATTGTGTTGATTTGCGGGCCAACGGGAGGTTTGATTGGACTTGGCAACAGGCTTGCAGCAAAAAGGGCGGTGGCTTCCAAGAAGCGCCACCACGAACTATGACACAGATTTGGAATGAAGAGATAGAACGCCTCAAACAGGACCCGGACGCCTCGGTTTTCCTCGTGTCGTTCGCCTCTCAAAATGAAGCGAAATCCACAATCCACAAGTTATCGTTCGCGAGACAAATAACCAAGGACGGCAAGACCGGGCTGGCGTTGCCCGGACATATCAACTTCAAAGTGGGCAAGTCGGACGACGGATCGCTCTGGGTTTTGCTGGCTGGTCGCATGTCAACAGAAGAAAGTCTCGAGGCATATCAGCTCTTCGGCTTGCATGGGAACGAGCAAATGATCGTCGTCCCAAGCCAGGTCGAGAACGCGATCACCGGCACCGCAGCGACACCAACTGAACCGGCATCCGCGCCTCAGCCGGTCGAGGTCACGCCAACGCCACGTCTTGCCGATGTCAAAGCGATACCAGAACCTGATAAGAGATTATCAGCGCGAGAGCCCATCGTCGCCGAGCCGACGTTGGAACCAGCCAAACTCGAAACCACTCCCATCGTAGCCACTCCGACGCAAACGCCAGTTGTAGTCGCTTCACCACAATCGCCGGTCACGGAAACCAAAGCGCCAGTATCAACTGTCGCTGCTCCGGTGCAAGAGCCAGTCAAGTTCACACCGGCGACAACATCGTCCGTCGTCAAACCGGCACCGACCTCGACCGAGATCAAGCCTGCGCCAGTTGTCGTATCGGTCGCGAAAGAGCCTGCGAAGGTCGTTTCGGTTCATGAGCCGGCCAAAGTCGTGGCGGTGCCGGAACCCGCCAGGGTTTCCTCGGTGCCACAACCGGTCCTCGCCAAGCCAGCACAAGAACCTGCCGTCGTCAAAGTCACACCAGCTCCAACCGCGATCAAAGCTCCACCCGTCGTTGTTAAAGCAGCACCGGAGCCAGTCAGCGTTGCGCCTGTTCAAGAACCAGCGAAGATCGTATCGGCACCGGCACCAGCCAAGGTCACGCCATCGCTCGTAACTGCCGGCGCACAAGCTCCGAAAGAAGAGAAACGCATTGCTCCAGCAGTCGCGCAACCGACCGGCGACCCATCAGTAACGCGGATTCACTTGGCGCGCCAGGGGAAGCGGGAAGGGCCATATACACTTGGCCACATTAAAGCGCAGATCGCCGCCGGTCGCTATAAAGATGACGATTTCTGGGCCTGGCACGAGGGACTTCCAGAGTGGATTCCGCTCTACAAGATTCCCGGTGTTGCCCAGCTTTCCAGTGCAAAGTCGTGAGTTTGCCTGAGATCTATTGATGGGCACCAATTGGATTTCGAGATAAACTGCCGCGCATGAGTTGGGACCTGTGGATCTATAACTGGCCGAAAGATGCGAAAACTGTCCGAGATATTCCCGACGACTGGCAACCTCCAGTAATCGCTCCGCGTTCGGAAATTATCTCCAAGATCAAAGCGGTTGTGCCTACCGCGGATTTTTCGAAACCAAGCGATGGCGTAATTGATGGTCCGGGTTACTCTATTGAAGTCAATTTGGGCAAAAGCGAGGACTGTTATTCTGTTGTTCTGTTGTTCTATACGTAAGAGGTGATGAACGTTGTGTGGACGTAATCTCAAAAGTCATAACAAAGCTAGAGGTCCGAGCCATCGACACAGGCACAGGGGATTGGTTTAAACCAGGAGCGGAAGCCGCCGAGGGATTTCGTCATTGGAACGCATACAAGGAGCGAGTTTCGGCGAAGGTGTCGCATCAACCGACTTTGACTTCGGTCTTTCGTTCGACTGACCTTCTTCTTCTGGCCTTCTGTGTGGTTGCCGCGTTTCTGTATTTCATGAGATCAGCGTTCTTTAAAAGAAAATAGGTCTCAGGATTTGTCGCATTGCACATGATCCTCTTTCGGTCTTTGGAAACTTGACTGGACGTTTTCGTTTTTTTCCCTTTTCCTCTCGGCATCGCAACCACCATGACCTGGGCGCAGAATTACGATCCGCTCAACAATGCCGCGCTTTCGACGTTGCTTGCGGCGCTGCCCGTGGTTGTGTTGCTCGGCTCCATCGCGGTGCTGAAGATTCGCATTCACTTCTCCGCCTTGCTCGGTCTGGCAGTCGCATTGGCCGTGGCGCTGTTTGTTTATCAAATGCCGGTCAAGGCGGCGGCGGCCACGACGATTTTCGGCGCGGCTTACGGGCTGTTTCCCATCGGCTGGATCATTCTAAACCTGATTTTTCTTTATCAACTGACGGTCAACAAAGGTTACTTCACCATTTTGCGGAGTAGTCTCGCAACGCGGGCGCCGGATCCGCGCATCCAGGTGATTTTGATCGCGTTTTGTTTCGGCGCGTTCTTTGAAGGCGCGGCGGGTTTCGGTACGCCCGTGGCGGTGACGGCAGCCATTCTGATTCAACTCGGTTTCAAACCGCTGCAAGCTTCCGGGCTGTCGCTCATCGCCAACACGGCGCCGGTCGCGTTCGGTGCGCTCGGCACACCGATCCTCGCTTTGAGCAAGGTGACGGGCATTGACGAACTGACGCTCTCGGCGATGGTGGGACGGCAGTTGCCGTTCTTCTCGCTCATCGTTCCGTTCTGGGTCGTCTGGGCGATGGTCGGTTTTCGCGCGATGCTGGAAGTGTGGCCGGCGGCGCTGACGGCGGGCGTGGCGTTTGCCGTCCCGCAATTTCTCGTCTCCAATTTTCATGGTCCGATGCTGGTGGACATCGTGGCGTCGATCTCCTCCATTGCTGCGGTGTCTGTGCTGCTCCGTTTCTGGCGACCCGCAAGAATCTGGAAATTGTCGGCGGTCAACAACGACTCCTCCACGCCGGCCAAGCATCACCCCGCTGAAGTAACGCGCGCCTGGCTGCCATGGATTCTATTGAGCTTGCTGGTTTTTATCTGGGGCTTGCCGCGGGTGAAGCAAATCCTCAACGACCTCTCCGCGCCAAAATTCCAAGTCGCAGGATTGCACAACGTCGTCGTTCGCGCGCCACCGGTGGTGACGCTGCCGACGCAGGACAAACCCACGAAACCAGAGGAGGCAGTCTTCACCCTCAACTGGCTTTCGGCAACCGGCAGCGGCATTTTTGCCGCCGCCATCCTCGCCGGTTTCCTCATGAGATTTTCCGTCGCGGAAATGCTCAAAGTTTATTGGGCAACTCTGGTGCGAGTTCGCTTCTCACTCATCACCATCGCCGCGATGCTGGCGCTCGGCTACGTGACAAAGTATTCAGGTACAGACGCCACGCTCGGATTGGCGTTGGCGAAGACTGGTGTGTTGTATCCGTTTTTCGGTACGTTGCTCGGCTGGTTGGGCGTGGCGTTGACCGGATCGGATACGGCATCGAACGTATTGTTCGGCGGCCTGCAAAAAATCACGGCGGAACAAATCGGCATCAGTCCCGTGTTGATGGCGGCGGCGAACAGTTCCGGCGGCGTGATGGGCAAGATGGTGGATGCTCAAAGCATCGTCGTGGCCAGCACCGCAACGAATTGGTACGGTCACGAAGGCAGCATTCTGCGCTTCGTATTCTTCCACAGCCTGGCGCTGGCGACACTGGTGGGCATTCTGGTCTTTCTTCAGGCTTACGTTTTTCCGTTTACGCAGATGGTCGGGAAGTGACGAAACGCCGGGAGCCGCTCCGGCTCGCCTCGAGAGTTGGAGTTCACGCTTTAGCGTGTCCGCCGAACAAGGTGAAGCTTGAACTCCAACGAGCCGAGGCGTCGCTCAGGTCTCCTAATTCGCCAGGAACGTCGCGTCTGGTGATTCCAGACGGATGGCATCGGGAATTTTCTTCGGGTCGATTTGCACGAGCACGCGGTGCGTGCCAGCGGACAACGCGGCGACGGATTCGCCCGCGCCACCAACACGTTTGCCATCGATCCACACCTCGCTCGCTGCGGCATCAAGATTGAGTTTGACCGGGCCAGCCTTAGCCGTCTGCAACTCAGTTGCGGCATAAATATTCAGGACGCCAATCCAGAATTCACGCTTGCTTGCCTCTTCCAGCACGCGCCGGGTCAGCTTGCCGTTCGCCAGGGCAAACGTCGGTTGCCACATCTTGTCGCCGAGCGGCGCGTCCCAGATGACGTTGCCCAGTCCGTTCTGCTGGTCGGTGTGCGTGAAGGTGTAAATGCGCCAACGCCGTGCCACGCCGCCCTTGCTGGCATCGAACTCGCCCGGTTTGCCGAGACGCGAGAGAAACGCGATCAAGTCCAGCTTGTCCTGTTCGGCGAGGTTGTCGAGCAGCCCGCTAGGCATCAGCGAGACGGCGCCGTTCTGGCGGCTCTCAATGTTCTTCTTGGCCACGCTGACTTCGACATTGACGGTGTTGCGCAGAACAACTTCGTCAGGCGTTTCGCGCGCGAGCGTGCCCGTGAGCGACTGGGCGTCTTTGGTCTCGATGTTTACGGGAGCGTAACCTTCCTTGATCTTGGCGCTCGGCAGCAACAGCGATTCGACGAGGTAATCGACAGGCGCACTGGCGCCAATGCTCGTCATGTCCGGGCCGACTTTTCCGCCCGCGCCGCCAATCGAATGACAGGTCATGCACGCAAGGTCAGCGCGGCGAAAAACAAATTCACCGCGAACGGGATCGCCGGAAGCCACAGCTTTTGCCGCGAGGTCCGCAATCACTTCGCCCGTCAACGCGGTCGTGTCGGCAGCCAGTCCACCGGCCTTGGCGAACGCGACGACGAGATCCACGTCGTTGCGACCGCCCTCGCGCGCGGCGCGCATTCCGGCTTTGGCGGTGGCCGCAGACAAACTCTTTTCCAGCAGCGCATCGCGCAGCGACTGGCCTGCGCCCTTCACAGCGAGAACGCCCCGCCACAACTCCAGCGCACCGGCTTCGTCGGTCGTCGCTTTGGCGATCTCGACGACGCGCGGTACCGCCTGGCCGAGATCAACAGCGGCGAGCGCGGCGGCGGCTTGACGGCGAATCGCCGCGTCCTTGTCAGCGGCCGTCAACCCAACCAAAGTATCGACAGCGCCCTTGCCAGCGATCTGACGAAGGGTGTTGAACGCAGCCTCGCGCATCGTGGGGCTGGAGTTGGGCGAGGCGGCGAGTTCGCCCAGTTTTGGAAAATACCGGCCCAACTCTTTCCATTCGCCAGCCAGCTTCAGCGCTTCGAGCCGCACGCTTTCGGATGGGTTGTCCTGCAACTTGCCGACTTCGGTCGTCGAGCCGGTCGGCTTGACCTTGCGAAGGCGCGACGCCTCGGCGAGGGATTTGAGGGCGCGAACGGATGCGGCGTCACCAAAGTCGGCGTTTAAAACCTGATCGAAGAGTTGGCGCAATTCCTTGGGCGTCCCGGCGGCGCCGATGATTTCAATCCATGGCCCTGTGCCGTCGCGAGTGAGCGGACGCGAGGCGAGAATCTGACCAAGGACGCGGCTGGCGTTTTCCGGCTGAATCGCTTTCAGGCCAAACTCGAGTTGCTTCTCGCGGCCGTCGGGTTGCCACGCACCACTTTGGATGGCGGCAATCCACGGCTCGGCGAGATCATTGATCGTGAGCCAAAGCGCGTAATCGAGTGTCGGGTCCATTGGCTTGTCGAGGACGCTCAAGGCGAGTTCGGCGGATTGTGCGGTCGGAATCCTTGCGAGGGCGCGCAGGGCTTCGACCCGCACGCGCGGCGAATCGTCGCGCACGAGTTTCGCAAGCCGGTTGATGGAATTAGGTAGAGAGGCATTGTTCGCAAGGTAGCGGGCGCCCGCCGCGCGAAAGTTGGCGTCCGATGAAGTCACAACTTTTTCCAACAGCGCGTCATCAAATGTACCGAGCGATTCGTTCAACCAGAGCGCTTCGAGAATTGCGCGGCTGTCTGTTTGTCTGGTGGCCCAATCGTGAATCTCTTTGGAGGATTTCTCCCCGGCTTTGGAGCGCAGCTTCAACGCGGCAACCCGCCGTGCTTGTTCCTGTTCCCAGCCGTTCTTCGACAAAGTGCGATCCAACAGGTCGGTAATTGAGAGTTTGGTGAGACCCCGCACAGCCGCTGTCGGGGTTTCGGATTTCGGGTTTCGGATTTCGGATTTGGCGATCACCCGCCAGATGCGGCCGTGCTCGTGGTCGCGGCGGGGATCGCGGAAATCCACCTCGCCGTGCTGGATGATTGGGTTGGACCAGTCGGCGATGTACAGCGCGCCGTCTGGACCCATGCGCAGATCAATTGGACGAAACGTCACGTTGGTGGAGCGGAGCAGGTCGGGCATTTCCTTTCCGGCGAAGGTCGAGCCGGCTTCGCTCAGCTTGAAGCGCACGACTCGGTGCGCGCGGAAGTCGCACGTGATCGCATCGCCCTGCCAGTCGTCTGGGAACTGCGGCGAGTGGATGAGTTCCAGGCTGGCGAACTTGGGCCAGTTGCCAGGGGTGGTGCTGTCCGCCTCGCGCCGCATGTCGGCATAGGTGAAATAGGTCGCGCCCTCCATCGCGTGATAGATGCCCTTGCCGCCGGCGCCGTCGGTGAAGAAGTCGTTGCCGTATTGGTCCCAGTGATGGCCCCACGGATTGCAGCCGCCCTTGGTGAAAATCTCCATCCGCCACGTCTCAGGATTGAAACGCCAGATGCCGGCGCTGTTCAGGCGCGCGACGCCGTGCGGCGTTTCAATGTGCGTGTGCGTGTAGATGGACTGGTTCATGTAGAGGTGGCCGTCGTAACCCCAGCGCAGCGTGTGCAAGTTGTGATGCGTGTCCTCGGTGCCGAAGCTGGACATCACGATCTGTTTCTCATCCGCCTTGCCGTCGCCGTTTTTGTCGGCGAAGTGCAGCAACTGATGGCTCGCGCCGACGTAGCAACCGCCCTGATTATCCGGTACCACGCTGGTCGGGATCAACAGGCCGTCGGCGAAAACGGTGGAAGTCTCCGCCTTGCCGTCGCCATTGGTGTCTTCGAGGACAATCACCGCGTCCTCGGCATTCTGGCCGGGGCGAATCTGCGGATAGACCCGCGAACTCGCGACCCACAGCCGGCCCTTCGCGTCCCAGTTCATCTGGATGGGTTTGTAGAGCATCGGGCTTTCGGCCCAGAGTGATACCTCGAATCCGTCGGCGACCTCGAACGTCGGCACGGGTTGTTCCTTGAAATTCGGATCGCGATGCTCATGCGGTTTGTCGGCGAGCAACTCCTGCACTTCCTTCACCGTCGCCGGGTCTTGATGTTTCAGGTCGCGAAGTTTAGCGATCCGCGCTTCCCACTCCGCTATGAGCGGATCGAACTTGGGAATCTCGACGGCATTCTGACCTTGCTCGTGTTTGCGGAAGCCAAAAAGGTAGGTCCAGTTTTCCGGCCGCCAGCGGTGGAAGAAAAGTTCGTTCTTCTTGCGGATGGCATTGAGGAGAGCCTTATGGCCAGCCTTGTTGTCGCGATCGCTGGACGCGCTAGAGAGTAGTTTCATTCCAGTAACTTCCTGTTTGTTCAACCGTTCTTCTAGGCTGAGCTGACTGATTATTGCAAGAGACGCCCAAGCATTGCCTCTTTCGTTTGGCGCGAAACCATCCACGGCACGAGGCGTGATGTCATCCTCCACAACTCGTTCATAGACCTTGAGCAGTGAAACAAACGTCGCGCCGCGCTGAAGGGAAAACTCCCGGAGGACTGCTTCCGTCGCACGAATCGGTTCGTCCTTGTCCGAAATGTTTTTGCCGAAGATGAGATTGGAAACCGCACCACCAGCGTGACGTTCTCGTAAGGTCGGTCCAAGCAATATAAACCTCACCTTCTGCCCGCTGACTTCCTCGATGGCATCCATGAGCTTGCCGAGGTCTCGCTTGAACTTTTCCAACTTCGCCGCTTGATCCTTCGGCTTGGTTTCAGTTAGTTCGAGCGCCGCCGTCATGCCGTAGCTCAGGAACGCCACGGTCGGTTTAACGAGCGCGACTTGTTCCTTCACGCGCTTGAGCCATTCGCTCTCAGGCTTGTTCCAATCGAAACTCGCGCGCGAGCGGCCCATCGGCGTATCGGCAGCCCAGGCGAGATTGCGGAAGGTGATGTTGCGGTCGGGAAACGCAGCCGTGAGCCGCGTCTCGATGTGCCCGTAATCCACCTCGCGCTCGAAGAACGTGTCGCCAATGAACAACACGCGGTCGCCATCCCGCAGTTCAAAAGGCGGCTGTGCAGTTGGGGTGGCGGCGTTCGACGCACCAAGCGAAGCGAACAGCAGCAGGCAAAGGCCGACGCCGATTCGCAGGACCGCAACAGGCAAGATAGATTTCATCAATGGTCTCAAAGAATATTTCCACCAGTAAAACTGCGTTTGCCCTCTCAATCAAGCCGGGAAATGTTCCTTTCGAGCCGCACAGTTTTTCTGGATTGAACATCCGCAAGGGACGAATTAGATTCTGCGTGTCGTGAGCGAAGTGGATAACAGAATCATCACGTTGCTGCTCTTGTCGCTGTTGGTGCTGGTGTTGACGATGAGCGCCGCGCTGGTGGGTCTGGTGATTCATTGGCGGCGACAGGGCCGCTATTCGGGCTATTCCAGATTTGTGGATTATTACCGCAGCCGTCTGCCCGCTGGATTAAGTTTTCGTTCCTCCTTTTTGAATCGCCCGCCCTGCTGGCTGGCCATCCGCAGCCGCAACCTGCTGGCGGTGCAATCCGTCCTCCGCCTGACCAATGCCCGGCCTTGTTCTTGGGCGGAAGGATTGGCGGGCGCCACTGAAAGAAAACTTTTTGTTTCGCCGCCCGTGGATGGCTGGATTCTGATCATCGGTTCGGCATTGCCCGACCCCGCGGACGACGTGGATGCGTGTTACCGGTTCGTGATGGAATTGAGCCGCAAGCTTGGACACGTCCAGTTCTTCAGCGCCAACCGCGTTCTCAATCACCATGCCTGGGTGCAGGTCGAGGCGGGGCGCGTCCGGCGGGCCTATGTGTGGGCGGGAAAAACTTTATGGAAACAGGGCCTGAAAACCAGGGCGGAGGCCGATCTCGGATTGAAATGTTTTGATTACCTGGAAATAGCTGACCACACGTCATTCCGGATGTCCGACGTCATCCTCACCAACGTGGAAAAAGTTCCGCAACTGGCCGCACGCTGGAGCATCGACCCCGCCAGCATCGATGAGCGGTTCTTCGAACACGCGCGCGGCATCGCCGGCGAATCCTCGCGGCTGAAGGGATTTTGAGTCTTGCGCCGGAAGGCCGGTGTGAGCAGAGTGGGAAAAACTCAACCACGGAAATTCTATGTCATTGGAACTCGCACTGCAAAAGGCACCAAAGGAGATTGCCCTGAAAGACGGCATGAAGTGCAAACTGCGCCCGCTCCGCAAAGACGACGAACAGGTTTTTCACGAGTTTTTTCTGGCCGTGCCCGCACAGGAACGCATGTTCATCAAGCACCGCGTGACCGAGCGCAACGTGATCCAGGACTGGTGCCAGAACATCGACCTGGGCCGCAACCTGCCCCTGCTGGCGCTGGTGGATGGAAAGATCGTTGGCGACGCCACGCTGCACCAGCAATTGGGCGGTTGGAAAAGGCACATCGCGCGCATCAGTGTGCTGGTGCACCCCAAGTTTCGCGGGCGCGGACTGGCGAAGGCGCTGGTGTCCGCACTGGTGGACATTGCCCGCAATGCCGGCCTGCAAAAACTGGAGGCGGAATTCATCGGCGAACAGGAGGCGGCCATCAAAATGTTCGCCCTGCTCGGATTCAGCAACCTGCTCCGGCTGGAGGATTACGTCATCGACATGCAGGCCATCAAGCACGACTACGTTTTGATGGGGCTTGATCTGACGACCGACGAAGAGTACGCCGGGATGGAATGATTGATGCCTCCTGATGTCTGCCCCAACTGTGGCGCGGACGTGCCGCGCAACGCCAAGGTCTGTCCCGAATGCGGCTCGGACGAACAAACCGGCTGGTCAGATGAAGCGGAGACCGGACATTTGGGCCTGCCCGATGATTCCTTCGACTACGATGAGTTTGTTGAAAAAGAATTTGGATCGCGCAACCCAGTACCGCGCGGACTCCATTGGTTCTGGTGGTTGGCGGGATTGATTCTGCTGGCCGTCCTGATCGTGATGTGGTTGAAATGGTTTTAGCACATTTCTGGAATTGAGCGCGTGAACAACTCCCCTTACCCGACCTCCGGTCACCCTCCCGATGAACCTCGCAGCAGCGGACGTGAGTCCGCTCCATCTATATTCGATGAAAGTCAGAGCCGACTCACGTCGGCTGCTACGGCCGGCTCCGACTCGGAGTCGCGGTTCGGATTCAATGAGCGAAATTCTTCGGGGATTTCTCTCCCCTCCGGATGGGGAGATGAACGGGATGCGGGGCATTCTTTGGATTTCGGTTCTTACAGCATTCGCAGTGCAAAGTTTTTCTCCTGGCTCCTGTCGCTGATCGTCAGCATTTCCGCAACAGCAGCAAACTTTTCGGATTGGCCGCAGATTCTCGGTCCCACGCGCAACGGCGTTTATGCCGGCAACGACCTGGCTGAGGCGTGGCCCAAAGAAGGGCCGCCGGTCGTCTGGGAGAAAAAGATCGGGCGCGGCTTCGCCGGACCCGCCATCAGCGCGGGTAAAGTGATTCTATTTCATCGGCTCGACGATAAAGAGTCTGTCGATTGCCTCGAAGCCAAATCTGGCAAAGAGCTTTGGACATTCGATTACCCAACGGCATACCGCGACGATTTTGGTTTCGACGACGGCCCGCGCGCGGTGCCGGCGATTGCAGACGGCAAAGTCTATACGTTCGGAGCGGAAGGCGCGTTGCACTGCCTTGACTTCGCAACGGGCAAGAGAATCTGGAACGTGGATACGAAAGCAACACTCAAGGCAGGCAAAGGTTATTTCGGCATGGCCTGCTCGCCGCTGGTGGAGGGCGATGCGGTCTTATTGAACATCGGCGGTGCAAACGGGGCGGGCGTTGTCGCTTTCGACAAGGCGACCGGAAAACTGCTTTGGAAAGCCACCAGCGATGAGGCCAGTTACTCCTCGCCGACGGCCGCGACGGTCAACGGCAAGCGGCGCGTTTTCTTTCTTACGCGCGCCGGACTGGTGGCAATCGAACCGAAGACGGGCAAAGTTGAATTCCAATTTCAATGGCGCGCCAGTAATTCCGCCTCCGTCAACGCTGCCACGCCGCTGGTCATCGACGACCTGGTATTTCTCTCCGCCAGCTACCAAACCGGCGCGGTGCTGTTGCGCGTCACGGAAAGTGGCGTCGAAAAAATCTGGTCAGGTGACGACCGGCTCTCGAATCACTATGCCACGAGTGTTTATCGGGACGGGTTTCTCTATGGCTTCGACGGTCGCGCTGACCCAGGTTTCCAACCACCGCCGAGTCTGCGCTGTGTGGAGTTCAAAACCGGCAAGGTGCGGTGGAGCAAAACCGGGTTGGGCGCGGGGACGGTCACTTTGACCGGCGACGCTTTACTGCTCCTCTTGGACAACGGACAATTGCTGCGCGTCGCCGCTCAACCCGATCAATACAAAGAAACCGGCCGCGCGCAGATTTTCCCCACGGGAATCCGCGCTTATCCAGCCCTCGCCGAGGGACATCTTTTTGCACGCAGCAAGGACAAATTGTTCTGTGTCGATTTGCGGAAATCGAAACCCTAGCCGACAAAGCGGAGCGGCAGACGATTAAAGTTTAGCGCGATATTCCGTCGGTGTTGCTTAGTGGGAAGGCTTTGGGCAAGATACAGACATGCTCATCAGGGACTTCAGTGGCTGCCGTGCACTGCTGATTTGGCGAGCACCAACATGGGTGCCGGCATTTTTCATGGCAGTCGTTTCCGTGATCACTGCGAATGCGAACGGCGTCCCCGGATACGGAATGCAGTTTTGGCAACGGCAGCACGGCCTGCCGGAAAACACCGTCAAGGCCCTTTACCAGACTCGCGACGGATACTTGTGGATCGGCACTTACTCGGGATTGGCGCGTTTTGATGGACTCAAGTTCACCGTCTTCAATCACGTCAACCTGCCGGGTTTACCCAGCGATGTGTGCAAGGCTCTGGTAGAAGACGGCGAGGGCAACTTATGGATTGGAACGGATAATGGTCTGGTGTGCTGGCAGGACCAAACGGTAAAGGTGTACACTACCAAGGACGGATTAAGCGGCAATGACATCCGATTGCTCTGTATTGGTCACCAAAACCGGCTGTGGATCGCCACAAGTCAGGGGCTGGACCGGTTCAGTGAAGGAAGATTCACAAGGTTGAATGCGCGGGATGGATTAAGCTTGGACTTCGTCGCTTCCATGTACGAAGACCCATCCGGGGCACTTTGGGTCAGCACCACTCGCGGCGTCGAGCGGTGGGATCCGGTCTCGGCGAGATTCAAGGACTGCGTGAACTACGCCACAACCGAAACCGACCATCCCCGACCCGGCCTTTGGAGTAATTGCCAGTTGAGCGGGAGGGACGGGACTGTCTGGCTGGGCAGCGTTCACTCGCCCGGAAGCAATTCTGACGGGTTGGCGCTGTTAGGTTGCACCAACGAGCCGGCAGTTCTGACTTCGAACCTGCTCTTTGCTACACCTGCGATGCTTTTCATCTACACTAATACGCCTGGCATTGTGAACGGCCCGATCCAGTCCATGGTTCCTGATCGCCAGGGCGACCTCTGGCTTGTTACCGAACGGAATGGGCTCCTCCGATTCCGCAACGGGCGCTTTGCTCACTTCGACAAGTCGGACGGTTTGCCAGACGTTTGGGGCCTAAGCATGTTGGAGGACCGAGAAGGCAATCTCTGGATTGGCACGCGAAGCGGCGGATTAAATCGCTTGCAGCCGCAGAGTTTTCAAGTGTTCACCATGGATAATGGCCTGCCACACGATAAAGCATGGACGATGTGCGAAAGCAAAGACGGGAGCGTTTGGTTGGGCACCGATGGCGGAGTCACTCATTGGCTAGACGGATGCATCACCAATTATATCGAGCAACACGGCCTGAGCTTCCCCGCAGTACGCTCGCTACACGAGGACAATGAAGGCACGCTTTGGATTGGCACCAGTTGGAGGCTGTTTTCCCTGCATGATGGCAAACTCACCAGCCATCGGCCAATCGCTGATCGCGAGGATTATAGAATTCGCGTCATCACCGGCGACCGCACCGGCAATCTTTGGATTGGTTGGGACAAAGGATTAATGCGATTCAGCCAGGGCCGCTGGCAGAATTTCACGACCAACGATTGGCTTTCCTGCAACGACGTGCGGGCCGTGCTGGAGGACCGGCACGGTGCGTTGTGGCTCGGCACGTTCGGCGGCGGGTTGAATCGCTGGCAAGACGGGAAAGTGACCGTGTTGACCACGAAAGACGGCCTCGCCAGCGATTTCGCCTGGACGCTCCATGAGGACGCCGACGGTGTGTTGTGGATCGGCACCGAAGGTGGACTTAATCGCTATGAGAACGGGCGGCTGACCACGTACACGACCCGCGAGGGCCTCTTCGATAACTTGATCAATCAAATCCTCGAAGACGACCGCGGCTATCTCTGGCTCAGTTGTGATCGCGGCATCTTTCGGGTGAGCAAACAGGAACTCAACGACGTCGCGCAAGGCAAGACGCGCTCTGTCCACTCGGTTGCCTACGGCGAGGCCGATGGCTTAATCAGTGTCGAAACCAACGGACGCAAAAGCCAGCCCGCCGGCTGCAAGACCCGCGATGGCCGACTGTGGTTTCCCACGGGAAAAGGAGTTGTGGTGATGGATCCAAGCAAGCTGGACTACGAGGAGATTCCGCCACCCGTGGTGATCGAAGAAGTTCAGGCCAACGGCCAGCTCATCTTCAGCAACAGCCGTGTAGCTTCCTCCCTCGCCGAGAATCCAGTAGCAGCCGACGTGAGTCAGCTCCATTACCCAAAGAATCAGAGCGGACTGACGTCCGCTGCTACGGCTTTGAAAGGATCGCCTAAATCTGAAATTCACCTGCCTCCCGGCGGTGCACATTTACTCGCCTTTCACTACACCGCCAACAGTCTCGCCGCGCCGGAAAAAGTCCGGTTCAAATACCGCTTGCTCGGGAGTCATTCGGATTGGATTGAGGCCGGGACACGGCGCGTGGCCCATTACACAGACTTGAGCCCGGGCCATTACCGCTACCAAGTCATCGCCGCGAACCAGCACGGCGTTTGGAATCAGACCGGTGCGAGCATGGCATTTTATCTCGCACCTTTTTTTTACCAAACCTGGTGGTTCTACGCGATTTGTGCCCTCGGTGTTGTGGTCGCCGCTTTCGCTGCCCACCGTGTGCGTGTGGGAGTAGTCCAAAGACTCGAAGACTTGGAAAAGGCAAAAGCCCTGGCAGATGCTCGGCTGAACATCGCGCGCGATCTCCATGAGAAACTTGGCGCCAAGCTGACACATCTCGCGCTTCTGGGTGACAGCCTCCAGCCGCAGATAGATTCACTGGCAGCGGCAGCCACACACGAAAGCGTGGCCGCCATGGCGCGCGACAGCGTTGGAGATCTTGGCGATCTGGTTTGGGCGGTTGACCCTCGTTGTGATTCGCTGGAATCGTTTGCCGCCTACATCATTCAATCCGTCGAGGAATACTGCGAGCAGAACAATATTTCGTGCTCGTTCGACATTCCCAAACAGTTGCCGGACGTGCCGCTTTCCACTGAAACCCGTCACGCGCTGCTCCTGACCGTGAAGGAAGTCTTGCGCGGCATCGCCGATTCCGGCGTCGCGACAAACCTCGCGCTCCGCATCGCTACGGAGGCCGCCGCCATCGTGATCGTGATTGAATCTCGCCACGGCGGTGCGGAAACCTCGCCCGTCGCGCTCGAGAATTCGCAAATCACTGCGGCGACCCGGCGCGTTCGCGCTATCGGCGGATCGTTCGAGGTTGAGTGCAGCGGCGTCGGCGCGAGGCGCATCACTATTCGCACCGCGATAGAGCGTCCTTGAACGATGAAAAATCAATGCTCAAAGTTGCACGTTGGAAAAGCCGGGCCGCACCTCGTATGACAATCAACGTCTGCATCATTGAAGACGACGATCCGCTTCGCCGGGCCTATGTCGCCATCCTGAACGGGACAGACGGCTTCCGATGCGTGGGTGATTTCCGCACCGCCGAATCTGCCCTCGAGAAACTGCCGCTTCTTAAACCGGACGTCGTCCTCGTGGATCTCGTGCTTCCCCACCAAGGCGGCATTGAGTGTATTCGGAAACTTAAGGTTACTCTTGGAGACGCCACGCGATTCCTCGCCCTCACTGTCACCCGCGATCCACAAACTATCTTCGCCGCGCTGGAAGCTGGCGCGAGCGGTTATCTGGTCAAAGGCCAACGCCCGGCGAAAATCCTTGAAGCCATTGAGGAGGTCCACGGCGGCGGCGCGCCCATGTCCAGCGCCGTGGCCCGGCTGGTCATCCAGTTCTTTCACGGGCGCGGACAAGCTTCCCGCGAGTTGGCCAGCCTGACGCCGCGCGAAGAAGAAATTCTGGGCCACCTCGCCGAAGGCCGTCACGACAAGGAAATCGCCGCCAAACTCGGCTGTCAGGTTCGCACCATTGCCGCCCATTGCCATAACATCTATGAGAAGCTCCACGTCCATTCCCGCGCCGCAGCGGTAGCCAAGTATCTCCGGCAAAAAGACTGACCACCTTCTCCTACGTTCAATGTTGGATGTTCGGTGTTCGATGTTGAACGTTGAATGTTGAAAGTTCAGTTGACCATACTTCCGCTCCTTCTAATCAAAACTGCCTAGAAAGCGCGACACGCGGGCGCTTTCGCCCTCCCGAATTGACAGTTCTGCCAATTGTATCCGCCAAAGGCTCTGCCCGATAATTAGTGACCGAACCCGACGCATGAAAAGTTCACGCTCAACTCCAACCCGAACCTCCCGGCCAGCGTCTTCGGTATGCAACCAAGGACTGCACAAACAACAGAAAGAAAACCGACCATGAAAATAACTCTCAACTCTCAATTCTCCCCAAGCCTCGTAGCAGCGGACGTGAGTCCGCTCGCTCATTCCGGAGAAGTTAGAGCCGACTCACGTCGGCTGCTGCGCCGGAAGGGCGCAGCCCTGCTGCTGGCCCTTTGCGGTCTGCAGCTCGGCGCGCTGCCCACGGCACGGGCTGTCATCCAATTTATTCTCCTTCTTGCAGCTCTCCTTCTGGCCGGATGCGCGACCCCACCCGGATCGAGCCTGGTCGAATCACCGGACGCCGCGGCGACGCCACCCAGCGGCCAGGCTCTCATTTTCATTGTGCGCACACCTAACTTCGTAGATTCCGCCACCAGTTGGATCATCGGCGTTAACGGAGAATACTTGGTGACCCTTTCCAATGGTCGCTACTATTCTTTCACGAACGCACCCGGAACGCTCAGTTTCTCGACACGCTTCGCGAACAGCGCACTGAATGTTGGACTTCTGACTCCTTTTAACAAGGCCCACGAGATCCTGACGCTGGATACTCAAGCAGATAGGACCTACTACCTCAAGTTTTTTGCTGGGACTCTAAAACAACTCCCACGGCAAGAGGGACAAATGGCTCTGGCCAAATGCAAAATGGCCGTCCCCGATCCAGCTCGGACGGGAAAAACGAACAACTTCAACTTAAAACGGTCGGACTCCTAACTCTCATCCCTATCATGAAAACAACTGTCAATGTTCAGCTTTCAGTCTTCACAAAATCCCAAAATGCGTCGCAACTGTTGTGCGTTATGGGTCTTCTGCTGGCCGCACAGTTCATGGCGCAGTCTGCGACCAACACCCTCTACGACCTCGCTGTCGCCAGCGTCAAAGCGCCCAAGACCATCAATCTCAAAGGCCCAGCCGCATCGTTGACCAGAATAGTGAAAGTTCAGATCCGAAATCTTGGTTCACAGGAAGCCAACATCCCGGATCTCGAAACGCTTGCGCAATTGGTCACGGTCCAAGTGAATGCGCTCGGGACATCGACATGCGAGACGCCAGTCGCCAACTTGATCATGGGACCGCCCAACAAACCGAAAGTGCTAAAGGTGGGCAAGAAACTGAACGTATTCTTCAACGTGATTTACGATTGCGCTGTCGACAGCGCCCAGGGCGCAGGCCACGAAGACTTCACCTACACGTCCACCGTACACAGTGATGTCCTTTACGGAACTGCAGACTCGCACCCAGCGAACGACATTTGCCCAAGGTCCTCGTGCGTCGCGCCAGTGTCGGATGTGGTTCTTGCGTCCGGTGGCGGTACTGCCCTCGATTTCATGAAGGCTGATATCAGCGGCGATTTCAATCTGAACTTCTCCACTCCAAGCAATGCGTTCCCCACGGCCACAATCACTTTGGGGACGCAGTCCATGTTCGATGTCGTGATTCACGGACAGGAGGCTTCCGGTAATGTGGCAATTTCCGTTGGCGCTGACGGTGTCACTGGTCCGGGCACTTACGCAATCACTTACGTCTCGTACGTGTCTCGCGAGCTGCCAGCCGCCGCTTACTTCGCCTACGGCATGGGCACTGTCACGTTTACCAAGGTCGATCTGGCGCAGCAAAAGCTGGTTGGCAAATTCAGCTTCAACGCCAGCAGATGGTTCCCCGATAGTTTTGGTTCGGTGAACGTGTCAAATGGATCATTCAGCATTTCAAAATTCGCTACCTCTCAACAATGATGAGCCTTGATTCACCTCACCGCTTCAACCGCGCCGCGTTGCTACCTGAACCGATGACCTCGGCGAATAGCCATCCATCCGAATCAAACCACGCTATAAAACGGAGCTAAACATGAAATCCCTTGGCAACATTCAACGCTCGACGCTGATCCATTCGTTCCAACAGGCCTTAGCCGCCTGCGGATTGCTGCTGCTGTTTTCCGCAGCTCAGGCCGCCACGCTCACCGTCACCAACCTCGATGACAGCGGGCCCGGCTCGCTCCGCCAAGCCATCGCCGACGCCGCGCCCGGCGACACCATTGATTTCGCCACGAATGTTACCGGCACCATCACGCTGACCAGCGGGGAACTGGTGGTCACCAACGACCTCACCATCAGCGGGCCGG
This sequence comes from Verrucomicrobiota bacterium, assembly GCA_016200005.1. NCBI lineage: Bacteria > Pseudomonadati > Verrucomicrobiota > Verrucomicrobiota bacterium. The sequence goes on from JACQFP010000039.1 coordinate 20,581, forward strand.
GCGCGACGAATCTGACGGTCAGCGGGAATTTTACGAGCCGAGTTCTCTTGACCACCAATGGCAGCATAGCAATCTCAGGCGTTACAATCGCGAACGGTTACCTTCCGCCGAACGACGACTATCTCGACCCCAATTTCCGTGGAGCGGGTATCTACAACGCAACCACGCTGGTTATCAGCAACTGCGTTGTCAGCGGGAATACGAACCTCGCTCGCAATTTCGGCGGCGGGATTTGCAATATAGGCGCACTGACAGTGATCCGCAGCACCATTGCCAAGAATCATGCGGTGTGGGGCGGGGGGATCCAGAACGATCCTACCGTTGGTGGCTCCGGGACGCTGAAACTGATCGGGAGTGCTGTGGTCCAGAACACAGCATCTCAAGGGGGCGGGATTTCGGGCGGCGGGATCTGCGCGGTTACCAACGCCACAGTTTCCGAGAACTCAGCCTCTTTTCTAATTGGTGGTATATTTCAATCAGCCGCTCTCTACCTGCACAACTCAACCGTATGCTCCAACCATAGTCCAACAACCGCACCTTACCCGGCAGGAATTTGGCTCACAGATGGTGGAACGGCCGTAGTTGCTAATTCGATTATCGCTGGCAACGGCGAACCAACTTTCGATTTTCGCGGCCCCTTGGTTTCCCACGACTTCAACCTCATCGGCGACACCAACGGTGTGACCATCACCGGCGTCACCACGCACAACATTTACGGCCAAGACCCGTTGCTCGGCCCGCTGGCGGACAATGGCGGGCCGACCCCAACGCACGCGCTGTTGCCCGGCAGCCCGGCCATTGACCACGGCAGCAGCGGCGGCCTGGCCACCGACCAGCGCGGCCAGCCCCGGCCCTTCAACTTCCCCGCCTACTTCGACGCCGACGACGCCAGCGACATCGGCGCGTATGAATTGCAGGAGCGCGCCCAAACCGGCCCCGGCTTCACCGTCAACACTACCGACGATGCGGATGACGGCGTGCCCGGCATCGCCCACTGCTCCCTGCGCGAGGCCATCGCCGCCGCCAACGCCAATGCGGACACGAACACGATTGATTTCGCCGCCGAAGTCCCCGGCCTCCATACCGGCGTCACCGGCACGATCACGCTGACCAATGGGCAACTCACGATCACGAACAGCGTCAACATCAATGGGCCGGGCGCGGGAAATCTGACGGTGAGTGGGAATGATTCAAATCGGGTGTTTCTGATTACAAATAGCACTGTTGCTTTGTCTCAAATGTGCATTGCGAATGGAAACGCGGGAAACAGCACCGGCGGCGGTATCCGAATCAATCGAGGCCAAGTCACGGTCACGAGATGCAGCTTGGTAGGCAACAGAGCCTCAGAGGGAGGAGCGATTGCCGGTGCAATCAGTCCTTGGACGATCAATTTGATCGGTAGCATGATTTATTCAAACCACGCGACGAGCACAGGTGGAGGGGTCTACAATCCCGGAGGCGATCTGAATGTGCTCACCAGTTCCATCTTTGCAAACCAAGCGGGGAGTTTTGGAGGCGGAATCAATAACGGCGGGAATCTCACTTTGAGGAACTGCACAGTTTCGCAGAACTCTGTGATTTCGGGCGGCGGAGAAGGTGGTGGGATAGCAGCGCAAACTTTGAACATCATCGTCAGCAGTACCATATGCTCCAATTCTGCACCAGGCGCGGGTGGCGGCATTTACCTTCTGGGGAGTGATAGCTCTGATCAAGCTGTAATTTTGAACAGCATCATTGCCGGAAATAGCGCCTCTTCCGGGCCGGACTGTTACAGCGCACCCAAACCATTCAATTCACTCGACTACAACCTCATTCAAAACACCAACGGCTGCACAATCACGAACCTCACCGCCCACAACATTTACAACCAAGACCCGAAGCTCGGACCATTGGCCGACCTGGGCGGGCCGACGCCCACGCACGCGCTGCGCTTCGACAGTCCGGCCTTGGATGCCGGCCACAGCGGCGGCCTGACCACCGACCAGCGTGGTCTGCCCCGCCCCATTGATGATCCGACCACGCCCAATGCCGAGGGCGGCGACGGCAGTGACATCGGCGCTTATGAGGCCGATCCCAACCTGCGCATCACGTCCATTGAGAAACTCGGCGATGACATTCGCCTGCGTTTCAACACCGTCCTTGGCCGAACCTACGGCGTGGACAGTGAGAACAACCTGGACGGTTCATGGAGCACGCTCACCAACAACATTCCCGGCGACGGCAGCAGCGTGCAGGCGGTCGATACCGGCACCGCCAACGTACCCCGGCGCTTCTACCGCGCCGTGTTGTTGCCGTAAAAACAGATGTATGCCCCATCATTGCGATGTAACCGAGCAGAAACACACCATTCGGAAAGGAGTTCAACATGAACCGCACTCTCAACGCTAATCGCCAAGTGCGCACGCATCATCACAGCCTTATATTTGCGGCACTCTTGGCGATGCCTTTTCTCGCCCAAAGCCAGACGACGGCATGGATTAATCGCTATAACGGTCCAGGCGACGGCGATGACACCCCGGCCGCCATTGCCGTTGACACCGCCGGCAACGTGGTGGTGACGGGAAAGTCGGTTAGCACCAGCACAAATCTCAATCCCGACTACGCGACCATCAAATACTCCAGTGCAGGCGTACCATTGTGGACCAACTTCTATGACGGGCCGGTGAGTGGTTATGACGAAGCGACAGCAGTGGCGGTGGACGGTAGCGGGAATGTGTATGTGACGGGCTATTCCAGGTCGCGCTTTTTTAGTGACGATTTCGACTACGCGACGATCAAGTATTCCAGTGCGGGTGGTCCTTTATGGACCAATCGTTACGACGGGCCGGGGAACAACTACGATCAAGCGAATGCCGTGGCCGTGGACGGCAACGGGAACGTTTATGTGAGTGGGTATTCCGTGGGCGCTGGCACTGGTGACGATTACGCGACGATTGCCTATTCGAGTGCCGGCGTGGCGTTGTGGACAAACCGCTATAAAGCCGGGGCAACTTTCGATGGGCCAGACAGGGCTTATGCCATCGGGGTGGACACCAATGGGCACGTCTTTGTAACGGGCTATTCGTACAACAGCAACGGAGTGCCTGACCGTGCGACGCTAGGTTATTCAAGCGACGGAGTGCCGCTGTGGACCAACCGTTACGACCCAGCAGGAAGCAGTGCTGTCCCAGTGAATGCAATGGCGGTTGAGGTTAGCGGAAATGTCCATGTGACAGGTTCTTCGTGGAACGGTACTAATGATGACTACGTGACGATCGGCCACTCGAGTGCCGGAGTGCCGCTGTGGACGAACCGATACAATGGGCCGGGAAACGGCCCTGATGAACCAGCAGCTATTGCGGTGGACCGCAGCGGGAACGTTTTTGTAACGGGGCATTCGTGGAACGGCAGTTCCAATGCGATCGCGACGATCGCATATTCGAGCGCTGGAATGCCTGTGTGGACCAATCGTTACAGCGGCATCAGCGGCGCGTCGGCCTCGGCCTTGGCGGTGGACAGCAACGGAAACGTGTATGTGACCGGCTCTGCGTGGTATTATGATGGCAGTCAATTCCATTATGATTACGCGACAATTGCATATTCGAGCGCTGGTGTTGCGTTGTGGACCAATCTTTACAACGGACCGGGGGACGACAACGGACCGGGGAACGATTATGACCAAGCAAAAGGGGTGGCGGTTGACGCCAGCGGCAACGTATACGTGACCGGACAATCACTCGGCAGCGGCACCAATTATGATTACGCCACAATCAAGTATTTGCCTGTGCCGTTGTTGAGCATCCTGTCGGTGCGCCCGACAGCGCAATTTCCGGCGACCAACGGCACGGGCTACACGGTGAGCGTCGTCACCAATGGGACGAAGGTTGAACACCGCCTCTCGTTTGGCGGACACCATTTCCTTTCCCTCGTGAACGCCAGCGGCGCGTTTGCCATTCGACCTCATCCCGGCGTGGACCGCAACGGCTGGGGCGGCACGCTCTATCCACACCCATTTATTGCCGGAGCTGTGCTTACGAATGCTGTAATTGGAAACATTACGACGAACACCAACAATGTCTCCATCGCGGCTTCGGGGCCTGTTTCCTGGGGTACCAACGGTGATTCCTACGGCACGTGGACAAATTCCCTGAGCTTCTGGTATGACCCATTGAACAAAGCCGTCCACGGCACCGGCACGTGTTCCATCATGCTCACGGGTGTCCTAGCCAACACAGGACAAGACTTGAATATCTTCAAACTCGCCAACAATGTTCTCACCAATGTTCCATTACTGTTCGGCGGAACGAATGGCAACACAGGCGACATGTCCGCCGCCCGGTTTTTCCGGCACGACGGACTCACCAATGAATGGGATTTTCTGACCGATACGCAGCATTGCCCCGACCCGGTTACTTACGTGCTGGCCGTTGAAACAGACGGCGCTTTCAACCAAATCGACACTAGTGCTCAAAACCAGTGTCCCATCCAGGCCGCGTACAAACCCAGCTTCCGAGTTATTTTAACGTCTGAGGATGTAAACATTCCCATGAAATTCTGCGGCTTCTTCGACACTGCGGCTGCCACGAATTTCGCTTCCGACAACATTGGCATCAACGCAGTGGTACTAAAGCATTATACAGCTACTAACTACGCATTTGAGATTCTATTCGACTCAACTGCCATGCCGAACGATGGCGTTGGCATGGATGCAACTCTGTCGGCGACTTACAGCGGCACGAACGACCTGCTGGCCGTTTACTTTGCCGATTCGCTGCAGATGCCGTTTAGACGGCTCGTAGGCGCGTTGCCAAGGTTGAGTTCGGGCACGAACGTTTTTCGCGACACAATCGGCATCCCTTCTCCACCGTTCGAGGCTAAGCCGGTTCAGTCAGGGTTTTTCCGCGTGCAGACTCCGTGCAATGCCCCATGAGGAGGGAGGGGCATGCGGATTGGGCTTGCTCTGCGTTGGCCAAACCACAGCTCTCACACGCTCCCTAACGACGACTGGCCGCGCCAAATCGGGTGGCCCGACGCCTACGCACGCGTTGCGCCATAACGCCCGGCCCTGGACTCGGGCCACCGCAGCGATCTCACCACCGACCAGCGCGGTCTGGTCTGGCCGATTGATGATCGGAACTTTTCCCACCCGCACTGCACAGACATTGTTTGGGAGGCTGAACCTGCGTATCGCCGCCATTGAGAAGCTCGGTAACGACATTCGCCTGCGCGCAGCAAAGAAACACTCTTCCGTATCGATTTTCGCAAACAGAAATAGATTGAACCTACCGCGCAAAAGGGTTTTTCATCTTTCAAAACCATGAGCGATACAAATGTCACGCCGCCCGGCAAAACCCTCACGCCACGACTGCTATCCCTCGATGCGTTGCGCGGATTCGACATGTTCTGGATTGTCGGCGGGGAAGAAATTGTGCATGCGCTGCACAAGGTCAGTCAGACCGGATCGGTAAACTGGCTGGCTACGCAAATGAACCACGTGAAGTGGGAAGGCGTTCACTTTTACGACCTGATCTTTCCGCTGTTCGTCTTCATCGTCGGGGTGTCGATGACTTTTTCCCTGGGCCGGATTGTGCAGGAGTCGGGAAAGTTTGCGGCGTTCAGACGGATTTTCTGGCGCGCGCTTTTGCTTTATCTGATCGGGATTTTTTACTACGGCGGATTTTACAACGGCGCGGAAAAAATCCGCCTGCTTGGCGTCCTGCAACGCATTGCGCTCTGCTACCTTTTGCGGGGATGATTTTTTGCACGTTCAAGCTGCGGGGCATGATCATCACTTGCGTTTCGCTGCTGGTGGTTTACTGGGCGCTGATGACGTTTGTTCCGGTGCCGGACGTGGGCGCGGGGAATTTTCAGGAGGGCGCCAACCTCGCCAATTACATCGACAAGCAATATCTCCCGTTGCGCAAGTGGGACGGCGACCACGATCCCGAAGGATTGTTGAGCACGCTGCCGGCAATCGCCAACTGCCTGCTCGGGGTTTTTGCCGGACTGCTGTTGAAAAGCAAATCCATCGGCGAACAGAAGAAAGTCGTCTGGTTGTTGGGCGCGGGCGTGGCCGGAGTCGTGGCCGGACATTTGTGGGGACTGCAATTCCCCGTCATCAAAAAAATCTGGACCTCCTCTTACGTGCTGGTCGCCGCAGGTTACAGTTGTGTTTTTCTGGCGGTGTTTTATCAGATCATCGAGGTCTGGAGATTTCAGAAATGGGCGATGCCGTTTGTGTGGATTGGCGTGAACCCAATTACAATTTACCTGGCGCACAATCTCATCGACTTCGAAAAACTGGCGAACCGGTTTGTCGGCGGCCCGATCAAGGCCGGGTTCGGCGATTACGGAGAACTGTTGGTGACGGTGATTGTGATCGGCATGAGTCTTCTGATCGTCCGTTTCCTTTACCAACGAAAAATCTTTTTGCGGTTATAGTTGGAGTTCAGCCTCCAGGCTGTTTGCGCGGACGAACCCACTGAATGGTGAACTCCAGCTTGATTCCACTAACCGGTCAACCTAAACGCCGCCCTCAATCAACCTTTATCGCCTGCGTTGCCGCTGGATGAACTTTTCCCAATCCCAATTTGTTTGAGGAAAGGCTCAATGGATCGGGGTCGTCCGAGAAATTTCTCAATCGAAATGTTCACGTCGCGCGAATCGCCGGGTTCATAAATCTCCTTCCGCAACCGGCGACCGGCATTGGCGTCGAAATAACCGCCCGGCGCTTTCTCGAACACGGTCGCCATGTCCGCCGCGATGGCGTCCGCCCACGCGTAACCGTAATAACCGGCGTCGTAACCCATCAGATGACCAAAATAAGCGACGAACGCCGTCCCTTCCGGCACCGGAAAGAATACGTCACTCAGAATCTCATTCGATAATTTCACGGCGTCCGTGTTTCCGCCCTCGTGGATTTGCGTGTGCAACGCCAGGTCCAGCAGGCCGAAGGAAAGCTGACGCCGGTAGCGCGTGCCTTCGGTGGCGAGCCTTGCCTCTTTCAATTGCGCCAGAATTGCCGGCGGGATTTTTTTGGACGGGTCGCGGTAGTCGGCGGCGAAGCTGTCTAAAACCTTTTTGTCCCAGACCCAGTTCTCCAGCATTTGGGAGGGCGCTTCGACAAAGTCCCTTGGCACGCTGGTGCCGGAAAAGCGGCCGTACTTGGCGCGGGTCACGATAGAATGCAGCGCGTGCCCAAATTCGTGGAACAACGTCTCCACTTCCTGATGGGCCAGCAGTGATGGCTGGTCTTTTTCCGGTGGTGGAAAGTTGCAAACCAACGCCACCGTGGGCCGCTGGTATTTCCCGTCGGGCAGCGCCTTCCCGTCGATGATGCCGAACTGGGCGAAATGATTGTATTTCCCTTCCCGTGGAAACATGTCGAGATAGAACAATCCGAGTGGCTCGCCGGTGGTCGCGTCCGAAACGGCGTAGAGTTGCAGGTCATCAATCCATTTGTACGGTGGCTCAAGACGCTCAAACTTCAGCCCGAAGATGCTCTGGTAAATGTTGAACATCCCTTGCAGCACCTTTAGATACGGGAAATAAACGCGCAACGCCTCGGCGTCGATCGTGTATTTTTCCTTCTTCAATTGATTACTGTAGTAACGCCAGTCCCAGACATTGATCTTCGCGCTGGCATCGCCGGTTTCCTTCACCTTCAGCGCGCGAAACTCGGCGATCTCCGCGTCGAACTTGGGTTGCAAACCGGTCTTGAGTCGTTCAAGAAAATCCCGCGCGTTGGCCGCCGTCTTGGCCATCTTCGGTTCGATCTGATAATCCGCCCAGGTCGCGTAACCGAGTTTGTGCGCAATCTTGTCGCGCAGTTCGAGAATCTTTTGCAACAACGGAACATTTTCTTCCTTGGCCAGTGTGTCGTGGATGATCAAGAACCTTTTCCGAACGTCCTCGCTCTTGGCATTCTCCATCAGCATCAAGTAATGAAATGTGATGTTGGCCATGACGGTGTATTCGTCGTCGCCGGTTTTGACGCCCTTCTGATTGAGAAAACTTTCCGGCACACCCACCAGTTCGGTCTTCGTGAACTTAACCGGCCTTTGCACCTTGGTGATGTTGCTCTCAAAATCCGTCGTCAGCCGGCTCAGTTCCTTGCGCATCCTCTCAACTTCGTCGCGTTCCGGCTTCGGCAATTCCAGGCCGGCCCGTTTGTAATCGCGCAACGTTTCGGAAAACAGTTTGGCGTCCTCGCCGATCAATTTCGGATGCGTGGCGGCGAACGCCTTGACCGCCGCGTAAACATCCTCGCGATAATCCAACCCCACCGCCCATTCCTGCAAAACCTTGGTCGCGTCGGTGGCGGCATCGCGAACGGCGGCGTTGGTGCTGGTTTCCTTAATTAGGCTGATCCGAATCGCCGTGAGATTGGCCTGATAACCGATGTCGTCCAGCGCGCGCACGGTATTCTCAAACGTGACCCTGGCGGGTGCCAGCTTGCCGAGCCGATCCAACGCGGCATTGGCCGTGGCGATGGTGCTCTTGATCGAAGAGTCGATGGCGTTGGTGCTCGTCTCAAATGTCGGCAAGCTGAAGACGGAATGGAAGCGGGCCGCTTTCTTCTGATAATCCTCAAACGACATCGCAGTGCTGTCGGTTCGGGGTGGAACGGAGTGGCAGGCTGTGAGCAGGTAAAGTGGTGTCAGAATCAAAATGGTTTTCGAATTCATGCGGCGACAAACTACCGACGGAAACTACCGGCAATCAAGTCGATTCGCCGAAGCATGATGGTGACGACGAGAGTTTTGTGTTTGCCAAGCCGGTGTGCCGCCAATACCATCACGCTCATGTTTTCTGAATTGAAGACCGTCACGACCACGACGATGTAGCGTTCGTCTCCTAACGAGATGGACGTGAACGCCTCTGACCGACCGTCCGGGGCGTTTTTGTTTACGGTTCTAACCGCAGATGAACTCAGATGAACGCAGATGATTTTTCCAAACCAGACGCCGGGAAGGCGGAGGCCTATCCGTGCAAAGAAGAGACTCATGCCATCATCGGCTGTGCGTTCGAGGTGTTGAACGAACTCGGACACGGCCTAAACGAGAAGCTTTATGAGAATTCGCTGGTCGTGGAATTCAAACGTCGCGGCATCGCTTTTGATCAACAGCGCAATTTTGAAGTGCGTTACAAAGGCGAGCACGTTGGCGAGTTCGTTCCGGATTTGATTGCTTACGGGAAAGTCGTCGTGGATGCCAAGTGCATTGACCGGATTACCGACCACGAACGCGGCCAAATGTTGAACTACCTGCGCATTACCAAACTTCCCGTTGGCCTGATTCTGAACTTCAAGCACGCCAAGCTGGAATTTGAAAGGATCGTTCTTTCTAACCGCAGATGAACTCAGATGGACGCAGATAACAAACAGCAAAACGGAGTTTGGTGCTTTGCCGGATGGAAGCCTGGCAGAATTCAGGTTCTGTCTTATCACGGCAGCTCCGCCGCCGTAAAAAATCTGCGTTCATCTGCGTCCATCTGCGGTTAAACTTTTGGAATCTATGGAAAACGAACGCAAAACTTTAGACGACCGCGCCAAGATGACCGAGCTGGAGCGCATCCGACACTCCTGCGCCCACGTCATGGCCACCGCCATCCTGCGCCTGTGGCCCGACGCGCAATTCGCCGCCGGGCCGCCGGTGGAAAATGGTTTCTACTACGACGTTGATTTGAAGCACCGCATCTCGCCCGAAGATTTTCCGAAGGTCGAGGAGGAGATGAAGAAGGAAGTCAAAGCAAACCATCCGTTCGAGAAAATCGTCGTCACGCGCGAACAGGCGATGAAGGACTCGGAGAGCGGACGGCTCGGCGGATTGACCGAGCGACCGGGCAATCCGAGCAAGTTCAAGATCGGCAACCTGGAAGCCATTCCCGAGGGCGAGCAGATCACTTACTACAAGAACGGCGACTTCATTGACCTGTGCGCCGGGCCGCACGTGATGCGCACCGGCAACATCGGCGCGTTCAAGCTCACCACCGTGGCCAGCGCCTACTACAAGGGCGACGAGAAGAACCCGCAACTCCAGCGCATCTACGGCACGGCGTTCAAGAACAAGACCGCGCTCGACGAGTATTTCAAGATGCTCGAAGAGGCCAAGCGCCGCGACCATCGCAAGATCGGCGCGGAGATGGGGCTGTTCGTGATTGACACCGAGTTTGTCGGGCCGGGACTGCCGCTTTGGTTGCCGAAAGGGACGGCCATCGTGGAGGAACTGGAGAAGCTCGCGAAGGAAACTGAATTCGCCGCCGGTTATGTGCGCGTGAAGACGCCGCACATCGCGAAAGAAAAAATGTATCTCACCAGCGGGCATCTGCCGGTGCTTTACAAGGAAAGCATGTTTCCGCCGATGAAGCTCGACGAACTGGCAGAAAAACGACACGAACTTACGAACTCGCTACGTGCGGCTTCCAACATCGTTTATGGTTGGGCGGCAAGCCAAATTAGTGAGGAAATGGCGAAACATGGTGAGCCCGTGGAGTTGATGGAAAAGGTCATCGCCGAGTACCGGAATTCGAAGTCTCTTCCCGCAGAAGTATCTCAACAGTTATCCGTATTCGAGTCGGTGAAGCGAGCGCTCCGCGAGCTTTCTCCGCCGGAAACTTACTACCTCAAAGCCATGAACTGCCCGCATCATCACCGCATTTTTGCGGCTGAGCCGCGCAGCTATCGCGATCTGCCGTTGCGTCTGGCCGAATACGGATGCAATTACCGCTACGAGCAGAGCGGCGAGTTGTTCGGCCTCATGCGCGTGCGCTCGCTCAACATGAACGACGCGCACATCTATTGCACGCCGGAGCAGTTCGCCGCCGAGTTCAACGCGGTGAACGAAATGTATCTGAAGTATTTCAAGATTTTCGGCTTCGAGAAATACGTCATGCGCTTCAGCACGCACGACCCGTCGCGCCTGACCGGCGACAACGCCAAGTTCGTCAACGAACCGGCGCTGTGGAAGCAGACCGAAGACATGGTCCGCGACACGCTGAAGAATTCGGGCATCCCTTACGTGGAAGTGCCGAACGAGGCGGCGTTCTACGGCCCGAAGATTGACGTGCAGGTCTGGAGCGTCATCGGCCGCGAATTCACGCTGGCGACCAACCAGGTGGACTTCGCCGTGCCCGCCCGGTTCGGCCTCACCTACCGCGACAAGGACAACTCAAACAAGACGCCGCTCTGCATCCATCGCGCGCCGCTCGGCACGCACGAACGCTTCATCGGCTTCCTGATTGAGCATTACGCGGGCAACTTCCCGCTCTGGCTCGCGCCGGATCAGGTGCGCGTCATCACGCTCAACGACGACGAAGCGTTGATCGCCTACGCCAAGCCCATCGTGGCCGAACTGCGCGCGAACATGGTGCGCGTGGATGCGGATTTCAGCGCGACGCCGTTCAAGGCGAAGATTGCCAACGCGGAACAATTGCGCGTCCACACGATGCTGGTCATCGGCGGTCGCGACATGGAAGCCGGCGCAGTGAGCGTGCGTCTCCACCACGGCGGTCCGCAAGGCGCGAAGCCGAAGGCGGAAGTCATCGCGGATATTCTGGCGAGCATCAAGGAGCGCAGGGCGTAAAGCAAACGATGTGGAGTGAGGTTTCCCTGACGCGCCTTTGTTGCGGTTTAACCTCTGCGCTGGCGTGAAGGTTTCGTTTCTCGCTTGTCAGAGGGTGAAATCAGTTTCTGCGCGGATTTCTTTTTCGAGGCTTTCGCGTTCGGATTAAATGCCAAGGCAAGTTTCAGCCAGTCGTCCAACTCGCCATCGGTTGCCAGTCCCGCTGGATTGACAAACACGAAACCGCGCATCGGACGCCCCGTAAAATCCATCGGCACGCAACCTTTCCTACGTAGCGCGGTGTCATAGACCGCTGGATCAATGCGCGCCATCAGGCGGTTCTTCTCGACGCCTACGCACATCTTCCCGTCCACCATGAAGCAAAGCCCGCCCATCATGTGCTTTTCCTCAAACCGCACTCGCGACTTGGAGAAACCGCGACGGATGCGCTCCGCCAGTTGTTCATCGTAAGCCATAAGTCAGGATTTGGGATTTGGGTTGGTAAAGCGCGCCGCCAATTCACGGATGAAACCATCGCGGTCGGTTCGGATGCGGCGCATAACGGCTGGCGGCGCTGTGGTTTTGGGGTCGTATTTTGCCGACCACAAACTGATTTCTAAAAGGGCGGGAAGCAAATCCAGTCCCTTTTGAGTCGGAGAGTAAATGAATTGTCGCCGGTTGCTCTGGTCTCGTGATTTTGCGATCAAACCCTCGGCTTCAAGTCGCGCCAGCCGCTCCGACAGGATGTTGGTGGAAATCCCCTCTTCGGCTGCCAGCAGCTCGCTGTAGTGCCGTTTGTCTTTGAAAAGCAAATCCCGCAGGAGCAGCAAACTCCACTTGTCGCCAAAAATATCGAGCGCGAATGCAATGGGGCAGTGAGATCGCGTTGTCCGTTTCATTTCAGCATTTCCATGATTAAAAATCGGCTTGCAAAAGGCAAGCCATCCGGCACTTTTATTACGACTTGCAAAAAGCAAGTCATTCGACACCGCCAACGAAACAATCAACCGGCAAAAAGAAAAATGAAAACCGCGAGTCAAACAGTGAATCACTTCTATGACGTGTGCAACAACAAGCAGGGTCAGGGCTTGGATGCTCTGGTTGCAGACAACATCACCTTTGAAGGGCCGCTCATGCGCCTTTCGGGTGCGAGTCAATATCTGTCAACGGTCGGCCCGTTCCTGAAATTCCATAAGAGCATGAGAATGCTCCAGCAGTTTGAAACCGGAGAACACGTCTGCTCGATTTACGAGATGACGCTCGGCACACCAGCGGGCGGAACTTTTACTTCGTCGTTCGCCGACTGGATTCGCGTAGTGAATGGAAAAGTGGCAGAGCAAAAGCTTTACTACGACCCGCGCGAGTTCGCGAAAGCCTTCGGGATGTGACGCGCAAGGTGTTGATCGAATCCGGCATCAACTACGTGGAGGTCGCCAACGAGGCGGCGTTCTACGGGCCGAAGATTGACGTGCAGGTGCGGAGCGCCATCGGCCGCGAATTCACCATCGTCACTAAGTCCGAGCCGGATGGGCGGGGACTTCGCCCTGCCCGCTGGTGTCCGTCCGCAAGGACTTCGGCCTCACCTACCGCGACCAGGACAATTCCAACAAGACGCCGTTGTGCATCCATCGCGCGCCGCTCGGCACGCATGAGCGGTTCATCGGCTTCCTCATCGAGCATTACGCGGGCAACTTCCCGCTCTGGCTCGCGCCGGATCAGGTGCGCGTCATCACGCTCAACGACGACGAAGCGTTGATTAACTACGCCAAGCCCATCGTGGCCGAACTCCGCGCGAGCATGGTCCGCGTGGATTCGGATTTCAGCGCAACGCCGTTTAAGGCGAAGATTTCCAACGCGGAACAATTGCGCGTTCACACGATGCTCGTCATCGGCGGTCGCGACATGGAGGCCGGACAAGTTTCCGTGCGGTTGCACCACGGCGGCCCGCAAGGCACGAAGCCAAAGGCGGAAGTAGTAGCGGAGATTCTGACCGCCGGGCGGGAGCGACGCGGATAATTCCGTTCTCAGTGCCGCTGTCGATGAAGGTTTTTGCTTGCATGAATTCTTGTCCCACCTGGGACAATAATTCATCAACCGGCTTTGTCAGCCCGACGTGAAGGTTTGCAGTTGCGATCCAGCCTGCCGCAGAACCGCAACTCTCCGCTGCCATGCCGATTGCCCCAGGTAACCGGATGGCCAAAGTCGTTCCGGCAGCAGCGGATCATCCGTCACCGCGTCCAGCCAGGCATCGCGTTCAACCGTCGCCCAGCGCAGCAATGCCTTCGCTGCTGCTTCACTCCGCAACGCCCCGTCTGGCTGTTCGTCCAAGATTTTTATCAATCGAAGATAACGCCGGTTGATGCGCTCGAAGTCCCAAGCGCCGGTGACGATTTCCGCGTCGGATTCGCAGGCGCAGGGTCGCGCGTCGAGCAGGAGTAACGATTCTACGTCAATCTTTGCGCCGACGAGAATTTGGCGTTCCTCCTCCAACGGATCAGGTGTGACCCAGACGCTACCTTGAAGGCATCCGAAACCTCGGTCGTGCAAGTAACGTCGCAACCGCTTGCGATGGCTGTCGCGAGCGACTGGAACATCAAACAACACCAAGCGCCATCGCCCGTCCCATTCACGCGACCACCGAACCTGCGGGTCGCGCCCGCCCAACGCATGGAGGCGTCCTTGGGCGGTGAGGCGATAAATGCGCTCATCCGAACTGCCTGCCTGGGCTTCGATCAATTCCCCTTTCTTCAAAACTGAAAGCTGCTGTTGCAGTCCATTTCGATAGGCCCAGCTTTCGTAAGAATCGGTGAAGTTGCGAAAGGTCGGCCGCATCAGCTTGTCTGCGGACCAGAGCAAAAAATTCAGGAGTTCTTCCGTCTTGGATTTCATGGGCGTCAGTTTGCAGGAAACCGGCAACGAAAGCCATACGGATTTCTGTCCCAGGTGGGACAAGAATCCATCGCTAGCATGGGCGGCGGCACTCGACGGCCTTTCGGGTTTTGGCTATGGTGCGGTGCGTGGTCACGAACACTTCTCCATCCGCCGCGAAGATTGAATTGTTCAGGTCGCTGTTTCGCGGAAGATCGGATGTTTATCCACGCCGGTTCGAGAGCCGCAAGACCGGGAAGGCCGGCTACGCGCCGGCTTGTGCCAATGAATGGGTGAGGGGCGTGTGTGAGAAACCACGAATCAAGTGCGCCGATTGCCCGAACCGGCGCTTCCTGCCGGTCACCGATGATGTGATTCGCTGGCATCTTTCTGGCCACGATGATCAGGGCCGCATTTTTGTCATGGGTGTGTATCCGATGCTCCAGGATGAAACTTGTTTTCTCCTGGCGGCGGATTTCGACCGGGAAAGCTGGCAGGAGGATGCCGGCGCGTTCCGCGAAACCTGTCACCGGCTCGAACTGCCGGCGGCCTTGGAACGCTCGCGCTCGGGGAACGGCGGGCATGTCTGGCTTTTCTTTGAGGAAGCCCTCTCCGCCAGCCTCGCGCGTAAATTGGGTTCGCACATCCTCACCGAGACAATGGAGAATCGTCCCGAGATCGGCCTCGGCTCCTATGATCGGATCTTCCCCAATCAGGACACATTGCCCAAAGGCGGGTTTGGGAATTTGATCGCACTGCCTTTGCAAAAGCTCGCGCGGCAACGGGCCAACGCCGTCTTCCTGGACGCCCAATTCCAGCCGCATCCCGATCAGTGGTCCTTCCTGGCGTCCGTGCGGAAAATCAGCCGCGCAAGGGTCGAGGCGGTGGTGCGCGATGCGGAATCGCGCGGGCGGATCATCGGGGTGCGCGTGGCAGCGGCTGACGGGGACGACAATGCTCCGTGGACCACGCCACCGTCGCGTCGCCAAAAAGCGCCGCCCATCATCGGGCCGTTGCCGGAGAGCGTCGAACTGGTCCTCGCGGATCAAATCTATGTTGGCAAGGAGAACCTTCCTCCGGGACTTCGCAATCGGCTGCTCCGGCTCGCGGCCTTTCAAAATCCAGAGTTCTATCGCGCCCAATCCATGCGTTTGCCGACCTACGACAAGCCGAGAATCATCCATTGCGCCGAAGATTACCCCAAGCATTACGGCCTGCCGCGCGGTTGCCTCGAGGGTGTGCAGCAACTGGTTCACACACTGAAAATCAAATCTGTTGTCCGCGATGAACGCTGCGACCGCACCCCTCTGGACGGGTCCTTCCACGGTGCGTTGCGCCCCGAACAGGAGGCGGCTGCCAAGGCGATGCTGGCGCACGATACCGGCGTCCTGGCCGCCACGACGGCTTTCGGCAAAACCGTGCTCGCGGCCTGGCTCATTGCTCAACGTGGCGTGAACACTCTGATTTTGGTTCACCGCCAGCAACTCCTGGAGCAGTGGATCGAGCGCTTGTCCACGTTCCTGGGCGTGCCGACAAAAACGATTGGACGGCTCGGCGGCGGGCGGAAAAAACTCACGGGCAGCCTGGACGTGGCGCTGCTGCAAAGCCTCGTCCGCAAAGGCGCCGTGGACAACCGGGTCGCGACTTACGGCCATCTGGTGGTGGATGAATGTCCTCATCTGTCCGCCCGCAGCTTTGAACTGGTTGCGCGGCGGGCCAAGGCGAAGTTCATCACCGGCCTGTCGGCCACCGTCACCCGCAAAGACGGGCATCACCCGATCATCTTCATGCAGTGCGGGCCGGTGCGCTATCGGGTGGATGCGAAAAGGCAGGCGGCAGCGCGGCCCTTCACTCATCAAGTGTTCGTTCGCCCGACTGGATTCCGTTCGATGGAAACGCCCGCGCCAGATCAGCGCGTGGAATTTCATCGGCTGTATGAGGCATTGTGGAATGACGAGCGGCGGAACGCATTGATCTGTGCCGATGTGTTGAGAGCGGTGCGTGAAGGTCGCTCGCCCTTGTTGCTCACGGAACGGACGGAACATTTGCAGCACCTGGCGGAACGACTGTCGTCCGACATTCCAAACGTGATTATGTTGCAAGGCGGGATGGGGAGGAAAGAACTACAAGCTGCTCTTGACCGAGTGGCAACGAATCCTTGTCCCAGGTGGGACAAGGATTCGTCAGCACAGGCAATGGGTGGAACCGTCGGTCGGGTGATTCTGGCCACGGGAGGATTCATTGGCGAAGGGTTCAACGACCCGCGTCTCGACACATTGTTCCTCGCGCTGCCGGTTTCGTGGCGGGGAACAATCGCCCAGTATGTAGGTCGGCTCCATCGCCTCCACGAAGGCAAACGCGAAGTGCGGGTCTATGATTACGCGGACTTGGACGTTCCCATGCTGGCGCGGATGTTCGACCGGCGCTGCCGCGGTTACGAGGCGCTCGGTTACACGATTCTGTTGCCCGCCAGCGCCGTGCCGGGATGGCCGGTTACCGTACCGCTGCCGATTGATCCGGAATGGAAACGGGATTACTCCGCCAGTGTTCGCCGGCTCATTCGCGATGGCGTGGAGGCACCGCTGGCGAATCTGTTCGTCCATGCCGCGCGTTCCCTGTCCCTGGAGGCCGAAGGGGCCGGCCGCGCCCGAAGCGCCAGCGAAGCATTCTTGTATCGGCGGCTGCAGACGCTGCCCGAAACAGCCGGCCGTTTCCGCCTGAATGAGAACCTGCCGATTTCCTTTGATGGGAGTGGCGGGATGGAGGTGGACCTCTTATGTGCGGAGGTCCGCCTGGTGATCGAACTGGACGGCGTGCAACATCTGTCCGACGCCGAAGCTTATCGGCGCGACCGGCGAAAGGATGCGCTGCTGCAACAGAACGGATACTTCGTCTTGCGCTTCCTGGCGGAGGACGCGAGCAAACAACTCGATCACGTATTGGACACAATCCTCGCCGCGCTGGTCCATCGGCAGAAGGATGAGAGATGCTGAGGTTCCCGGCACACCAAGGGCCGACGACAAACCACCCGTTCTGCGCGAAAATCATTGTGCAAACTTTTGCTTCAGGTGAAGTAAAAGTTTGCATCACGATGAAGAGACGTGTCTGAAGTGTTTGTACGTATTTGGCTTCGAGAAATACGTGATGTGCTTCAGCACCCACGGCCAAGAGAGGTTGGGCATGACATTCGTCAATGAACCGGAGTTGTGGTTGGCGCTGCGAAGCCAGGTGGACGTTACTGATGCTTCAGCCGTACCAGCTTTTGAAGATGCTCAAGGCATGGGTTGCACAGGGAATCGCGACGGGTCCAACGCTGGCCGGACGCCGAAAGGCGCAGCGTTCACCGAGCCGAGCGCCAGGCGACCGGCGCGGATTTGCAGACAGGCGAAGCCTTGCGGATGTGGCGCGTAAAGGTCGCCGTGCGCGGCCAACGTTTCACGCTGCCATTCCTCCGGCCACAGGCTCAGACCGCGATAGTAATGATGCCCGTTGCGCTCGACGTGTTCGATGCCGAGCAGTGACATCATGGCCAGGTCCTGCAACAAAGTGACTGGTCCGAGCGTGCACAAATCTTCACCCGTGAGCACCACGCGTTCGCCGCGTCGCCGCCGATGCTCCAGCAAGCAGGCGTTGGCGACACCCTTCACGATGCCCTTGCAACTCTTGTAGCTCGTCCCGACGTAACCCAACCCGAGCGCCCGCGGCACGTCGCCGAGCGCACCTTCGGATTAGTCAATGATGAGCGGCGGACGGTCGCCCCAAGCACGCAACGTCGCGCCCGCCTCGTCGCTCAACGCGTGGTCGCGATGCACGGGTTGTTCCACGACGAGGATGTGCCGCCACAGCTCCCGGAGACTCATGTCCGTGGAGGCCGATTGCCAGAACTCGCGGAACGCTGCGAAGCTCTTGACATTTTCATTGCCGTCGAGCGTGACAAAACAATTTCCGCCGGTTTCGCGTTCCAACACACGGCTCAAGTCGCGCAGTCTGGGAAAATTCCGTTGGGCATCGCCGAAGATTTTGACTTTGAAGTAACGCAAGCCGTAGGCGCGAATTGAACTCTCCACGTCCTGTGGCAGGCCGTCCTCCACGCGCTCGTTTGCCGGAATGTCCGCCGGCGTGAGCGCGTCGCCCAAGCCGACGGTGTGCCGCACGAAGCAAGCATCCAGCGGCGTCGCGTGAAGCAAATCGCGCGGTTGGGCGTCGTCCAGTTCGGCGTAGATTTCTCCCAGACGCAACCCGAGCCGGTTGGTCGCGATGAGGCGATGCAACGGTTGATCTGCCAGCCGGCACAACCCATCCAGCACCGCACGTTCAACCAGGCTCACGCCGAGATTCGCCAGCAGTGGCGCGAGCGAACGGGAACTGGCCCATTCACTTTGCTGCCGATGCAACTCGCGCCAGAAGTCGAAAAACGTCATCGGCGATTGCGCGATTTGCTCCGCGAGTTGCGCCGCGTGGCTGATGACTTCGAGCATTTCGGGCAAATCTTGCTCGAAGGTCGTGGCCGGATTTTTCGTGAACCACTTTGGCGGGAGGCCCTCGCTGGTGAGGCCGAACAAGGATTTGCTGCTAACCGTGACTCGCGTGCGGACGAAAAGGTGCGGCACCTCGGTCATGCTTGCGATACCATAGCGAAACGGGAATCGCGTCCGCGTGTGCCGGACGAAGAATTCAAAGGGAGAAATCGTAAATCGATAGTTCATCGGAGAAGATGGCCATAAAACTTCATTTCACAAATTCCCATTGTGAACCTGACTTGGGATCTTTTGCAGAAATCCGCTCTCCATTCCAATGATAATCAAGTGCAGGATACCCATACATTAGTTCAGCGGAACGCGATACGATAATAACGACACGCCCGTCCGACCAAAGGGCATATGGGAATACCAGGCCAGCACCACGGCTATCTCTGGCGTCGATCCCTTTGATATGAAGCTGTAAATGATCACCAGAAATGTGAATGAAGTTGGAAGTTCCTTTTTCAAGGTAAGTGCCTGAAGGAATACGCTGCTCCACTGTTGTGCACCCGGTTAGGGCCACCAAAAGCGCAAACAGCAGGAAGCTTTTCATTTCCGTCCCAAATACAAATCGCGACCTTTGACCAGCGCGGCGATTTTGCGGTCGGCTACGGAGCGTTTGAGCATCCAGAAGCCGCAGTCCGGATGCACGTAGCGCACGCGATTCGGCCCGAGAATTTTCTCCGCGCGCTCGATGGCACGGGCGACTTCCTCCGGCGTTTCAATGCGGTTAACCTTGACATCCACGACACCGAGTCCCAGCCCGATGCGCGCGTCCACGGCCTTGAGCGCGTCGAGGTCCTCGGGCGGACGGTGGGCGAGTTCGAGCACGAGGTGGTCGGTACGAAGGCTGTTGAGGAACGCGGTCAGCGCGGCCCACGTGCCTTTTTGAATCGTCTGCCCGCCGTAGTTGCCAAAGCAAAAGTGCACCGCCTTTTCCCCGCGCACGGCGTCCAGCACGCGATTGATCGCGGTCGCGGCGAGCGGCGCGTCGGCGGGATTGCCGGGAATGTTGGCCTCGTCCACTTGCACGCAAGCGCAACTCAACTCGCCGGTTTGCGCGGCCAGGGCGTCGGCGATGGCGAGCGTGAGCTTCTCCAAATCCTGATAGTGCTCGTCCAGCAACGTGCGCGCGAGCATGTAGGGGCTGGTGAGCGTGAACTTGAACGGCCCGCCTGCCACGCTCGCGGCGCGCGCGCAGTCTTCCGGCAAGTTCAAGGCGCCTTCAGTGATCGGACCAGTGACAACACCAGCCGGTTTGCCGCGAAAGCGCATCTCCGGTTTCGCGCGAAAAGCATTGGTCTCACGCCGGCCAACGTCGCAACGGATGCCGCCCAACCGACTGACAAAATAATCAATCATCCCGTTCGTGTCGGGGTGGTTGACATCGAAGCGATACAATTCGCCGTCGGTGGGCAGGTCAATGCCGGCCTGACGTTGCAAGTCGAAGACCACGCGCGTGGCGTCGAGCACCGCTTGTTCGCTGGGCAGAGCCGCGAGCCATTCGGGCACAGGATACGAACCGACCGTGCTGGTGAGGATGCGGGTCGTAGTGCTCGTGTTCACAGATCGAGAATAGCAGCAAGTCGTCAGGGAGCAAGTTCGCTTGGCACGGACGAACGATTGATAGTCGGCAACGAACTCCGCGCGCAAACAGTTCAAGGGCCAGCCGACTTCCGCACAAAAGGGATCGATCCGCAGATCGCGGTTCATTTCCACGGCAAACGCGCCTAAGAGCGAATCCGAAAAGGAGTGTTGTCATGGATATTTTGCTGGCGATTGAGGAATGAAGCACCTAAATATGCAGCCCTTGAACCGAAGCGTGGAGCGGCGCAGTGCTGCGGATTGATATTCCGTGCCTGCCTCACAACCCACCGCAAAGGAAACCAAGATGGAAATAAAGAAAGCGGTCATCACCGCCGCCGGACAAAATCAACGCTCGCTGCCGCTCCAAACTCTGGTGGATCGTGACGGGCAGACGAAATCCGCGCTGGCCATCATCGTGGAAGAATCCGTCCAGGCGGGCATCGACGACATTTGTGTGGTCATCAACCCTGGCGACCAGAATTCCTACCGCGCCGCCGCCGGGGCGCACGGCAAACGATTGGCATTCGTGGAGCAGACCCGCCCATTGGGCTATGGCCACGCCGTTTGGTGCGCGCGCGAGTTCACTGGCGCAGCGCCCTTCCTGCTGCTGGTCGGAGATCACCTTTACATCAGCCGGAGCACGAAGCGTTGCGCGCAGCAACTGGTCGAAACCGCCGCTGGAGAAGCCTGCACGGTCTCGGCGGTGCAGGCCACGCACGAAAGCAAGCTCCCGCATTACGGCACGGTGGGCGGCCGGCTGGCCGATGCCCGCCAGGGAATTTATCTAGTGTCGGACGTGGTGGAGAAGCCCACACCCACAGAAGCCGAACAGAGGCTGATCGTGCCCGGTTTGCGCGCCGGCCACTACCTCTGCTTCTTCGGCATGCACGTCCTCACACCGCGGGTCATGTCGCTGCTTGAGGGGGATGTTGCCAAGGCGGGCGAAAAAGGCAGGGTGCAACTGAGCGCCGCGCTCGCGCGACTCGCAGAGAATGAACGCTACCTGGCCTGTGAGTTGGACGGTCGGCGCTTTGACATTGGCGTCAAATACGGTCTGCTCACCGCGCAACTGGCGCTCGCGCTCAGCGGCGAAGACCGCGATGAAGTTCTTGCCGGTCTGGTGGAGTTGCTAGCGCTCAGTGCCAAGTGATGATTCATTGCTCATGGCCAACACGCTGATTGAGATCATCACCTCGACCGACCCAGCGATTCGGAACCGCTCACTCGATTCCGTATGTCGCGACGCGTCGGCTGAACAACTCCTGGCGGCTTGCGCCGAACTCGACAACTTCCGCCGACACAGTGACAACCTGTACGAGCGCGTTCGGGCTTTGTTTTTTTTGTATGCGACTCACCGATTTCATTTGCCGGCCCGGTCCGGCATTGGCCAGCGCGGCTTGATTCCTTTTTCGGGTTTCGAGCACTTGTTGCATCGCCGGTTCGCCGAAGCGATTGACCACTTTCTCACCGCGCAAAGCACCCAAGGCCCAAGCCAGGCCATCTCCAGCGCCCTGGCAGCGGCGTATCAACGGCTCGCCTTCCAGACGCTCGCCGATCAGGTGCGTCGCAGTGTCCGCTCCGTTCGTGGCAACCAGTGGATGTTCCGCATGGGCCATCCGACGGATCATCCTCTGCGCATCCGTCCTGAGTTGCTACTGCGCGACGCCGACGGTAGCTACCCGATTTTGCGGGAGCGCACACCGGTGCGGATGGACCTCAGCCACAGTGGTTGGAGCGACATTTTCTTTCTGGGCATGGATTTCCCGGAGGGCGCGCGTGTGCTTAACGTGTCCATCGATCTTGGCGTGCATGGCCGGGACGCTTCACCGCGGCCGCCCATCGAAGTGTTTTTGCGTGTCATCGGCGAACCGGTCTTGCGGCTGACCAGCGTCGATCTTGGCGCCAGCGCGGACATCAACAACCTCACGGAGGTCTTCGATTTTGCGCGTGATTACCTCGGCCTGCTCAAGGCGGCCGTCATCGCCGCGGGCATTGTGCCGCCCGGCATCGAAGGTTCGGGACAGAAACTCGCGGATCTGCTGGCGCGCGTCGTCGGGACGGGCCGCGGGTTGGAAATTGTTTCCAACGTCAACAGCATCCCCAAAGGTTCGCGGCTGGCCGTTTCCACGAATCTGTTGGCCTCGCTGATTTCAGTCTGCATGCGCGCAACGGGTCAGGCGAAATCGTTGGACGGCACGTTGCAAGAGGACGAACGCCGGCTGGTGATGGCGCGCGCGTTGCTCGGTGAATGGCTCGGCGGTTCCGGTGGTGGCTGGCAGGATTCCGGCGGCGTGTGGCCGGGCATAAAACTCATTTGTGGCGTGCTGGCAGGCGAGGATGATCCGGAATTTGGCATCAGCCGGGGCCGCTTGATGCCAACACATCGCATTTTCGATCAGCACGATGCCTCACCGGAAACCCGGCGCCGGCTGCAGGAGAGTCTCGTTCTGGTTCACGGCGGCATGGCCCAAAACGTCGGGCCAATCCTCGAGATGGTCACGGAAAAATATCTCCTCCGCTCCGATGCCGAGTGGCAGGGCCGCCTGCAGGCCATGGGCATTTTGGATGACCTCCTGGAGGCGTTGCGAGCCGGTGATGTGCCACGGGTCGGAGCGCTGGTGACGCGCAATTTCCATGAACCAATCCAAACCATCATTCCTTGGGCAAGCAACTTTTTCACGGAGACGCTTATCCGGCGCGTGCGCGAGGAGTTCGGAAAAGATTTCTGGGGCTTCTGGATGCTTGGAGGCATGGCTGGCGGCGGCATGGGTTTTATTTTTGAACCGGCACACAAGGCGCGCGCACAGGAGCGCCTGCTGATCATCATGTCGGAGACCAAGCGCGAACTGCAACACGCCCTGCCGTTCGCAATGGAGCCGGTCGTTTATGATTTTGCCATCAATGAACGCGGCACCTGGGCCGATCTGCTCTCCGGGCCGGAGGCATTGCTGCCCGCCGCGTATTACTCGATCCACGTTCCTCATTGGTTGCGGGCCGAGCCGCAGACGTTGCCGGCTGAACGCCGTGTGGAAATGGGCAGGTTCAGCACCGCCTGCCACACTCGACCCGAATTGGGTGGCATGATGTCCACGCTGTTTGACCGCCTGCTGCCCCAACCTAAGACGGAGGCTGGCCGGCAACAAAGCCTTGCCGAATTGCTCGAACAAAATGGCTTCGACCGCGCTCAACATGATCAAATTAGCGACGACCTCAAAGCGGGCCGCATCGGACTGGCGCAAAACCGTCTCCCCCCCAGCACCGACATCCGTGACGTGGGCGATGGCGATGTGTTGAGCGTGATTGATGGACGCGCCGAGCAGTATCGCGAGGCTGGTCTCGCGGCGCTGGCACGCGGTGAGTTGGGCATCGTCACGCTGGCCGCCGGTGTGGGCAGCCGATGGACGCAAGGTGCCGGCGTGGTGAAAGCGCTGCATCCCTTCTGCCGACTGGGCGGCGAGCACCGGACATTCATCGAAACGCATCTGGCCAAGAGCCGGCGCATGGGCAGAATGGTGGACCACCCGTTGCCGCACATCGTCACCACCAGTTACCTGACGCATCAGGCCACCGCCGATTATCTTGCGAAGCAAGGCAACTATGGTTATCCCGGCCCGCTGTTGCTGTCGCCTGGCCGCTCCATCGGTTTGCGGATGGTGCCGATGGTTCGCGACCTGCGTTTTCTCTGGGAGGAAATGCCGCAGCAAATGCTCGATGAACAGCAGCAAAAGGTCCACGACAGCCTCCACGCCGCGCTGCTTGGCTGGGCACGCTCGGCCGGCGAGGGCAACGACTACACCGACAACCTTCCCGCCCAATGCCTGCATCCGGTCGGCCACTGGTTTGAATTTCCCAACCTGCTCCGCAACGGCGTGCTCGCGCGTCTGTTGACCGAACGGCCCCAATTGAAGCATCTGATGATGCACAACATTGACACGCTCGGCACCGACGCCGATCCGGCAGTCTTCGGTCAGCACATGGCGGAAGGCGGTGGCCTCACGTTTGAAGTCATCGCGCGGCGACTGGAGGACCGCGGCGGCGGGTTGGCCTGCGTCAACGGCCAGGTGCGGCTCGTCGAGGGTCTGGCTATGCCGCGGGAGGAAGTTGAATTCACGCTCAGTTATTACAACTCGAATACCTGCTGGATTGACATCGACCAGTTGTTGACGGCCTTCGGCCTGACCCGCAGCGATCTGGTGAACGCGGAAAAAGTCGCCGCCGCCGTCCGCGCGTTGGCGGCGCGGATGCCGACCTACGTCACGATCAAGGAGGTGAAGAAACGCTGGGGCCATGGGCAGGAGGATGTTTTTCCCGTGAGCCAGTTTGAAAAACTGTGGGTGGACATGACAGCGCTCCCGCAGCTCAAGACCCGTTTTGTGGTGGTGCCGCGCTTGCGCGGACAGCAACTCAAGGATCAAGCCCAGCTTGATGGCTGGCTGCGCGACGGCTCGGCCGCATACGTCGAGTCGCTGTGTGAGTGGACGTAGGCGCGGAATGGAAGGAGCATGATTTCAAATGCGGTGTATTCGTTGTTCGAGAGACCGATTGGAGTGATTTGAGTTCAGAAGTTCCCGCCATCCAGTAACGCGGCGATGACAAGTTCGTGACTTCGTAAAATTTCGCGAAAATGTTGCTTGACAGCCACGCGAACATTTGGTGAGGTTACGGGTATTCCAACAACGCCAGTCGATCGTATGGTTTCTGACGCAGACATACGCCGACGGGTTAGTTCAACCGCCGGGGGCACAGGGAAACGGGTTGAGGTCGTGCTGCACGAACGACGCCAATCCGAGAGGAAGAAAACAATCATCATTAACCCTTCAGCACTATGAACATCTCGAAAATTCCAAGAACGTCCTTCGTGAAATCTTTGCCGGGTTTCGTGTCAGCGGCCGCTCTGTTGCTGGCCTTGACGACTCCCGCGGCATGGGCGCACTGGCCAAATACCAACGCGACCAAATGGGTCCAGTATCCGGATCCAACCGACAGAGGCATTGATGTGCTGGCCAGTCCGGTTCCCGGAGCGCAATCGATCGCCCTGGCGGATGACTTTTTGTGCAAGCAAACCGGGCCGATTACCGACATCCACATTTGGGCGTCCTGGCTGGGAGACAAGCCAGCCACTAATGCAGTTATCACCTTGAGCTTCTGGTCGGACGTGCCGGCCACCAACAGCCCTACTGGCGGTCTCGTGCCCAGCCATCCCGGAACACGACTTTGGACACAGACGTTCGGTCCGGGCCAATACCAAGTGAAAGCGTGGCAGTCAGCACACGAACTGTTCTGGAATCCAGACCAAGGCATCATGGGAAATGACACCATCATGTGGCAGTACAATTTCTATCCGGATCCAGCCGGGGCTTTTAGGCAGCAGGGAACGCCGACGGCACCGGTGGTTTACTGGCTCTCAGTGTCCGCGGGGCCGACCGGCATACCGGCATTTGGCTGGAAGACGTCCACCAATCATTGGAACGATGACGCGGTGTTTGGACATCCGGATACTGGCGGGAATGTGTCGGATTGGAAGGAGTTGCGTGACCCAAATAGTCCCGCCAATCCCATCAGTCTCGACCTTTCTTTTGTGTTGACGACACCACAGGTCATCACCAACCCGCCGCCACAACCGCCGGTCAAGTGGGTACAGTATCCTGACCAGTCACCCGAGGGACTCGACGTTCAAGACACGTTTCCGAATATTCTGGCCGACGACTTCCTCTGCAAATCTGCCGGACAGATCACCAACATCCAGGTCTGGGGCTCCTGGCTGGACGACAACGTGGATCCCAATACGCGATTCACGCTCGGCATCTGGAGTGATGTTCCAGCGGGAGCCAGTACCGCGGGCGCAAACATCACCTACAGCCATCCCGGGCAGTTGTTGTGGACGGCTACTTTTAGCGCGGGGGATTACACGTTTGGGGTCTATTCCACGGGACCAGAGCAATTCTACGATCCGAATCCGACGCCACCGTTCTTGGGGCCTGACAACCAGATCTGGCTCTACAACTTTACTCCGAAACTGCCCTTCTGCCAGAGAGGCTCCACCAACCAGCCAGTGGTTTACTGGCTTTCCGTCATCGCCCGGACGACCAGCGGCCACCAGTTTGGCTGGAAGACCTCGACCAATCACTGGAACGACGACGCCGTTTATGGTCATGTCACCGCAGCGGGTGGGCCGGTCAATGATTGGAAAGACCTTCATGACCCGAGGTCCGGCATCAGTCTTGATCTCTCGTTCCGCCTCCAGAATGGCCCACCCATTGATTGCGACCCGCAACACAAACCGAAATGGGTCCAGTGGCCCGATCCGTCCACCAACGGCATCGATGTGCGCGCCACCTATCCGAAAGTTTTGGCGGATGATTTTCCGTGCCGTGTTCGCGGCCCGATCCGCGGCATCACGGTCTGGGGTTCGTGGTTGAACGACAAGGTGGACCCCAACACCATATTTCAACTGAGTCTATGGGATGACGTGCCGGCTGTGACCAACGCGACCGGCGTTACTCCCAGCCATCCGGGACAACTGCGCTGCAGCAGTCTCTTCTATCCGCCTCAATCCACTTCCGCCGCCGCCTCGTTCCTCCGCTACAAGTATCGCCTGGATGTAGATAATGTGCGGGAGCAGTTCTACGATCCCGACATTCCCCCTCCCGGCGGCATCATTGGGAACGACACTCAAATCTGGCGCTATGACTTTTATCCGCGCCAGAAATGCTGGTTCCAAGATGGTTCGCCATTCAATGGCCGCAAGATCTTCTGGCTGTCGGTTTGTGCCTTTACAGACACCAACCAGTTTATGTTCGGCTGGAAGACTTCCACCAACCACTTCCAAGACGACGGCGTTTATGGGCATCTTGGCCCCAACAACAATGCGCTGGGTGATTGGAAAGATCTCCACGATCCCAACCCGCCAGGCAACAGTTTGGATTTGTCTTTCGCGATCCGGACTTTCCCGGTCGTAGGTCTGAACAAGGACTTGCGGAACGTGACTCAACAAACCGCCGACGGCCTGCAGATTGTCGTCGCGGGCATTCACGAAGTCACCTGGCACTACGATGACAATGCTTCAGGCACGCCGTGGCCGAATTTCCAGTCCGGTGATGCCGGAGGCAACACGCTCCTTCAATGGTCTGGCAAGCTGGTGACCAACGGGCAAGTCAGCCATGTCGGCTTTGAAATGGCCGGTACACCGCCCGACCCGCAAATCGTCTCGATGAGCTGGCTGCAGGGCAACGTCGTCATCGGCAAGCCCATCCAGGTCAACCCGCATGTGCTGGCCAACAGCGGGATGTTGACATTCGCCAACGACCTCTTCCCTGGTACGTTGATGCTGAACCAAGGACACGTCGAGTGGTTCATGGACCCACCGGGTCTGGATATGATGATGCCCGGCGTCAATCGGAATCCCATGGGTTCAGCGCCGCTGCAATTCGACATGCCATACCTGATGCCAGGCGGAGCGATGATGGTTCCCATCCCGCCTGCGCCGATGGGTGCAAGATACTCGTTCTTCGACGTGTTTGTTGACCTTGCGCCGGGCGCCAGACCAAGCGGCATCGGTCCGGCAGGCGTCGCTTCCGCGACCGAAGACTTTCTCTTGATGGCGCTCGACGCCGAGGTGCAACCGATCATCGAGGACATTCAACTGAGCGGTACTGACGCAACCGTCACTTGGACGTCCGTGCCCGGAAGAACCTACCGGCTGCAGTCCAACAGTTCCGTCAACGGAGCCGTCTGGACGGACTTGGGCGATGTGGCCGCGACCGATCCGGACACCAGCATGACGGTGCCGATTGGCGGCGACCAAACCTACTATCGCGTCGCCCTGCTGCCGGAGTAAACGCGACCAAAGATCGTAAGCCTTCTCCCTGCCTCAATGCGGGGAGAAGGCTTCTTCATTCAACCGCCTAAACCTGGACTGGCCTGGCGCACCGGCGGGTTCAACGGTGTTCGCGAATAACATTGGCAGCGCAGGTGGGATGCATTACTGATTACTCCGACACGGCGGGAAGGGTGGCTGAGTGGTTAAAGGCACCTGACTCGAAATTGTAAAACGCACTTTTGGCCATCTTTAGCTATGATGTGAAATCGCTGATTCGCTCAATGTTTACAAGGGTTTTATTCGTGTTCAGCGTTTATTTTGATTAGCTCCTTTTGGCTCCAAAAAGCGCGAATAGTATAGAAAAGCAGTATAGAACTTTCCCCCGCTGAAAGTGCCGGAATTCAAAATAAGCGAGCGCTTTTTGCAGCGTTGTTTTCACCGAGTGCGCGAAGGGAGATGCGTGACAGTGGACCCGAGGAATCTTCAACCCGCGGGGTCAACGTCTTGCGGCACTTTTCGGCGAGAGGTTCCCGGCAGGATCGCCGACAGGTTCAGGAATTATTCTTCGCGTCCGGTTGTGAGCCGGGCGTTGGGTTGACTGAGGGGGCTCAGTCGGCCTTCAAGAGTCTGAGCAGTTCGGAGCGCGGCACAAGGAGTTTGCCGCGCAACGCGCGGCAGGGCTTCAATTTGCCCCGCTGAATGAGCCGGTACACACTGAAGTAATTCACGCCTAACAGGTCGGCGGCTTCCTGGATGGAATAGGCCAGCCGTTCGATCGGCGTCGGCGGTTCGCTTGGGGTTTTCGTAGGTGAGGAAAGCAATGCGCCGCCCTGCTCAGCGGGCGCGACCTGATTGGACTCCGCTGTTTCGTGGACTCGCTCTGCAAAATGCGTGGGCATTTGCTTCCATTTTAGGGGCGGGCGGGGTGTAGGTCTCAACGGCTCGGCGGTAATTGTCCCGAAGTGCGGGTCCCTAGCTTGTAATGTATCTATCGAAGCTGCACCTGATTCTCAACGCTCCACCCTCCGCTGCCCCGACATTTCTTCCTTTCCCATCATCAAGTCGAAAATTGAAACACTTTCCTGTCCGGCAATCGGAAGGGGCGCAGAGCGTAGAAGCCACCGGAAAAGGAGTTCAGAGGGCTTTGCCCTTCGGCATGGGCTCGGGCCGGAGTGAGGCCCAGCGCCGGGGTTTGAGGACGCGCGAGTCCCCAACAAAGGCCGGCCGCTGAACCCTCTCGCGGATCCAGCGGCGCAAAATATGGGAGGGGTCAATTTTCGTCGAGCATCATCAATGTGACCGCGGGTTGCGGGTCGTCAATGTCGGCCGGGCCGCAAGTCGCGATGAGTTTTGCGAGGCGCGGGTTTGCGATTGTCGTTGCGCACGTAGAGCGCGAACCGCAAGCGCTCGTGGCCGGGCCTGCTGCATCGCATCACGAGGCCCGGCATCCAGACAATATCCCAACCTCGATGCAACCTTGGAGTCACTTGCGACATAAGCGTCGCCTTGTGCTGTTTCACCGGATCAAGCCGTTGACGCACCTTTTTTTGCCGAATTCATTTGGGTTGTTGAATTGCGGCACGTTCGAAGACAGTTCGCCGTCAAACACCAGTGGCGTGAAGAAATTGACACCGCCAACCGAACCTCACTCCCAAGAGATCGCGGCGAACACCAGAGCCTTGAGGCGAAGGGATTTTTCCACGAACCGTATCACCATCACCATTTGGCTTTCCGCAAAGGAGGCCGCAAAGAAACTCAGTGTCTCCACCGATACCATCGGGCGGCGGGCGATCGAGTGGCAAGAGTCGCCCGAACGATACAAGGTGCGCTACAAGTATCTGGTCTTGGACAAGGGTGCCGAACCGCCACGATCCGCCTGCGTTGGCGAGTTGTCGGCGAGTCAATTCAGTTTTATCCGAATGGTGGCGGAGTCCGCCAGCCACTGAAACTTTCACTGAAACTCGACGCTTTTGCCTCCAAAAACCCAGCAAAAAGGCTGGAGGCGGGAGTCGGAATCGAGCAGGTCTCTCATCTATCCAAAACCCCGCCTAAACCGTTCGACAGCGGAAACTTCTCTAAGTGCTGCACTTGTAAGAACATTAACACCGCTGGACCCTGTAATCAAGCCTACAATTCTCAACAATCGCCTACAATCATCAGCCTTTTCCAACACTTTTAGTGCCCGTTTTAGTGCCCGTCATTTTCATAACAGCACGAGAAAGTGGGGAGACACTGTTTGCGATACTTGCTGTTCCTCACGGTCAAATTAGGAATGTGGGATTACTACAGATTGTGGTGATCGTCTGAAGCAAGTTACTCCACCGGTGGCGAGAACTCAGTGAAGTGGCGTTGTGATTCCTCGCTGCTTCTGATATTTTCCGCCTCGGTCGGCATAGGAAGTTTCGCAGACCGCAGCGGCGCGAAGGAACAACACCTGCGCCAATCCTTCATTCGCGTAAATCTTCGCGGGCAGCGGTGTGGTGTTGGAAATTTCCAGCGTGACGTGTCCTTCCCATTCCGGTTCAAAAGGCGTCACGTTGACGATGATGCCGCAGCGGGCGTAAGTGCTCTTGCCGATACAAATAGTGAGGATGTCTCGCGGGATGCGGAAATACTCAACGCTCCGGGCAAGCGCGAACGAGTTGGGCGGCACAATGCAAACCGCCGCCTGCAAATCCACGAAGGACTTCGCGTCGAAGTTCTTTGGGTCAACGACAGTGTTGAAGACATTGGTGAAAACCTTGAACTCGTCCGCCACGCGCAAGTCGTAGCCGTAGCTCGACAGGCCGTAGCTGACGACACGTTGGCCGTTATCAAGTTGTCGGACTTGGCGTTGGATGAATGGTTCAATCATCCGTTGCTCGACGGCCAGGCGACGGATTTGTTTGTCAGAGAGAATACTCATGCGGTTGGAACGGTATGGGTGAAAGGACAATGACGGCAGCCGTTGCCGCAGCAGTAGCGGCGCTTTAAGTGATAGACTGCCGTGAACACGATTGTTCCGTGTTCATCAAGATAGAAATCTCCAGATTTGGCCGGCTGAACTCCGCAAACCTCAGCGCGCACGCGGCACAGGACGGTTTCAGCGTCGTCGGATATCGCCGCGTGGCGTGCCACGGCAGACAAGCAGCGCTGGCAGAGGCAGGCTGGCTCAAGGTGCATCTCGGCGACATGACGTGCCATTGTAGGTGGAATGCTGACGGCCTCGCACCAACAAGGGCCTTTGTAAAGACAGCCGTTGGCGATGCGACACTCATTCGCTTCACAACAGATTGGACAACACCGGTCGTTGGCCAGTAAAACATTCACCACGCAAGCGAGCCGCCAGTTTGATACTCAGTCACGCGGGTCTCGAAAAAATTCTTCTCCTTCCCCAAGTCAATCGTCTCGCTCATCCATGGGAAGGGATTCTTCGAGCCGTGTTTCGGCTGAAGACCGATGCGCTCCAAGCGTCGGTCAGCAATGTGTTGGACGTATTCGCGGAACAATCCGGCGTTGAGGCCGAGAATGCCGCGTGGGAGACAATCTTCGGCGTATGCGATTTCAAGTTCGACGGCCTGTTCGATAAGCCGCTGCAACTCCGTCTGAAACTCCGCCGTCCAAATCTCCGGGTTCTCGGCCTTGATGCCGTTGATGAGATCAATGCCGAAATTCAGGTGAATGGTCTCATCGCGCAAGATGTATTGGAACTGCTCGCCCACACCGGTCATGCGGTTCTGGCGATGAAACGACAGCATCATCACGAAGCCGCTGTAAAAGAAAATGCCTTCCATGATGACGTAGAAGCCGACGAGGTTTTTGACGAAGCGTTGCATTCCCGCGACGGTTTCCGTGCTGAAATCCGGCTGAAGGATGTCGCTGGTCAGCTTCATCTCGAACGTGTCCTTGTCGCGGATGGAATTGACCTCGTGATACATGTTGAAGACCTCGCGTTCGTCGAGCGCGAGCGATTCGCAGATGTAATGGAACGTGTGCGTATGGATCGCCTCCTCGAACGACTGCCGCAGCAAATACTGCCGCGCTTCGGGATTCGTGATGTGCTTGAAGATGGCGAGGACGATGTTGTTGCCGACGAGACTTTCGGCGGTGCTGAAGAAGCCGAGGTTGCGCATGATGACCTGACGTTCGTCGGCGGTGAATTTGTTGGACTTCCACAACTCGATGTCCTTTTGCATCGGCACTTCGGTGGGCATCCAATGATTCGCGCAGCCGTTGAGATAATGTTCCCACGCCCACTTGTATTTGAGCGGCATGAGTTGGTTCACGTCCACCGCGCGGCAGTTTAACAGCCGTTTGTCTTCAGCGTTGATGCGCTTGGTGAGGTCGTGATTTTGCGGACGTTCGTTCGTTGTGTTGCAACAAGACATAATTGTTAGTTGATGGTTGATGATTCAGAGTTGATGAATTCACGGGCCGCTTTGGCGGCGGCAACGAGATTCTTCAGCGCCGGTTTCACTTCTTCCCAGCGGCGGGTTTTCAAGCCGCAGTCAGGGTTCAACCATAGGCGTTCCTTCGGGATAACCTTCGCGGCAGCGTGGATGAGGCCAAGCATTTCGTCCGCTGAGGGAACGCGCGGCGAGTGGATGTCCCACACGCCTGGCCCGATGTCGTTCGGGTAATGGAACTGCGCGAACGCGCCGAGCAATTCCATGTTCGAGCGCGAGGTCTCGATGGAAATCACGTCGGCGTCGAGAGCGGCAATGCTGGCGAGAATATCGTCGAACTCGCAGTAGCACATGTGCGTGTGAATTTGCGTATCGTCACGCACACCGCTGGCAGCGAGACGGAAGGCATCCACCGCCCAATTCAAATACTCCTGCCAGTCGGCGCGGCGCAGCGGCAATCCTTCACGCAACGCCGGCTCGTCAATCTGGATGATGGGCAGGCCGGCGGCTTCGAGGTCGCGCACTTCATCGCGCAACGCGAGCGCGATTTGTTTGGCCGTTTCGCTGCGCGGCTGGTCGTCCCGCATGAAACTCCATTGCAGTATTGTGATCGGGCCGGTGAGCATTCCTTTCATCGGCTTGCGTGTGAGTGACTGTGCGAGCTTCGACCAGCGCACCGTCATCGGTTGCGGACGGGAAACGTCGCCGAAAATGATCGGCGGTTTGACGCAGCGCGAGCCGTAGCTCTGCACCCAGCCGTTCTCGGTAAAAACAAATCCGGCAAGCTGCTCGCCGAAATACTCCACCATGTCATTCCGCTCGAACTCGCCATGTACCGGCACGTCGAGGCCGACTTCCCCCTGCCAGCGGATGCACTCGGCGGTTTGCTGTTCAAGAAATTTTTCGTAGTCGGCGGATGAAAGCTCACCTTTCTTGAAACGTGCGCGGCCAGCGCGCACTCCCTCCGTCTGCGGAAAAGAACCGATGGTCGTGGTGGGAAACGCTGGCAGATTCAACCGCGCCTGCTGTTTTGGCTGGCGCGTGGTGAAGGCATTTTGCCGCTGCAAATCTCCCGGCGACACAGCCTCAGTTCGGAGTCTAACAACCGCATCGTGGATGCGCGGGCTGCTTCGGCGATTCGCAATGGCTTTGCGGTTTTCCAGCAAGGCCGCGCTGTCGCCATTCTGGTTCACGAGTTGCGCGAGTAAGCCAACTTCCGAAAGTTTTTCCTTCGCGAACGCGAGCCAGCTTTTAAGTTCCGGGTCGAGTTTAGTTTCATGCTTCAGACTCAAAGGTGAATGAAGCAATGAGCAGGACGGTGAAACGATGAGCCGGTCATTTCCGATGGCTTTTGCCGCTTTTTGCAGCAAGTTTAGCGAACGCTCAAAATCGTTCCGCCAGATGTTGCGTCCATCCACGACGCCGAATGAAAGCTGCATTGTCGGCGGCAACTCGGTGAGCAGGCGGTCGAGTTCGTGCGGTGCGCGCGCGGCGTCGAAATGAAGCGCCTCCACCGGCAATTGGCAGGCAGTCGCGAGATTTTCGCGCAGGTCGCCAAAATAAGTCGCGAGCAGAAGTTTCAATCCTGGCGCGGCTTCGTGAAATTGTGCGTAGGTAGTGCCAAACGCAGCACGTTGTTCCGGCGTCAAGTCGAGGCATAGCGCAGGTTCATCCAGTTGCACCCACTCCGCGCCTTGGGCATGGAGACGGCGCAGAATTTCGGCATAGACCGGAAGCAACTTCGGCAAAAGCGAAAGCCGGTCAAAGTTTTCCCCGCGCGTTTTGGCGAGCAGGAGAAAGGTTATCGGCCCGACGAGCACTGGCACAGTGCGGATGCCAAGCGCCAGCGCCTCGGCAAACTCGTCGAAAGGTTTCGTGGAGGAGAGCCGGAAAGTTTGCCCCCCCTGCAATTCCGGCACAAGGTAGTGGTAATTCGTGTCGAACCACTTGGTCATTTCCAGCGCAACGGCTGGACCGCCGCAACTTCCACAGTCGTCACCTTTCCCACTGACACCGCGTGCCATTGTGAAGTAGGTGGCAAGGTCAACGTGCTCGCCCTGCCAGTGGAATCGCTCCGGCACTGCACCGAGCAACGCGCAGGTGTCGAGCATCTGGTCGTAAAGGCTGAAATCGTTTGACGGGATGAGGTCAATGCCGGCAGCGCGCTGGCGTTGCCAGTTCTCAGCGCGGATGGCTTTGGCGACTTCGACAAGTTGCGCCTCGGCGATTTTCTTCGACCAGAAGGATTCGAGGGCGCGTTTGAGTTCACGCTTCGCCCCGATGCGGGGGAAGCCCAGGTTATGTGTTCGTATGTTTTTGTTCATGTTCATTGGCAAGCCTCGCACGTTGGGTCGTTCAGTAAGCACGCTTTCACGGGCGCAGCTTCGGCTTCGGCGGAAACCGGCTCGCCCTCGCGTTGAACTTGAATGTCTGCTGACGCGCTTTTGTTTTTCATCCAGCGGGGTTGCAGGCCGCGCCGGTTCGTGTCCGTGGTGGACTTTTCAATCTGCGTCGCGGCGAGCGAGCGGAGATAGTAAGTCGTCTTGAGTCCCTTTTCCCACGCGAGGAGATACATTTCGCTCAATTGTTTGCCGTTCGGCTGCGCGAGATAAAGATTCAGAGACTGGCCCATATCCAGCCACTTCTGTCGGCGGCTCGCGCATTCGATCAGCCAGCGCGGCTCAATCTCGAACGCGGTGCGATAAAGCCCCTTCAGTTCCGCCGGGATACGCTCAATCTCCTGAATCGAACCGTCGTAATACTTGAGGTCGTCCAACATTTCGTCATCCCACAAACCACGTTGCTTCAGGTCAGCAACCAGGAACGTGTTCGCCGTGGTGAAATCGCCGCTCAAGTTGGCCTTGGCGAAAAGATGCTTGTAGGTCGGCTCGATGGACTGGCCGACCCCGACAATGTTCGAGATGGTTGCCGTTGGCGCGATGGCCATCGTGTTGGAATTGCGAAGGCCGTGCTGGTGGATGACTTCACGCGCGCGCGACCAGTCGAGCCGTGCGGTGCGGTCCATGTCCACGCCGCCGCCGCGCTCCTGCGCCAACAGTTCAATAGTGTCAAGCGGCAGCAAACCCTGACTCCACTTCGAGCCTTGGAACGTCGAGTAAGCGCCGCGTTCCTTTGCGAGTTCGGACGAGGCGAGCAGCGCGTGATACGCAATCAACTCCATGCTCGTGTCGGCGAACTCGACAGCGGCGGCACTCGCGTAAGGCAGGCGGAGCTTGTAGAGCGCATCCTGAAAGCCCATCAGACCAAGACCAACCGGGCGATGCTTGAGATTCGCGGCTCGCGCCTCGGGCGTCGGGTAGAAGTTGATGTCAATGACATTGTCCAGCATCCACATTGCGGTGCGGATGGTGCGGGCGAGCAAGTCACCATCGAGGCCATTCTCGGTGACATGCGCCGCGAGATTAACTGAGCCGAGATTGCAGACGGCGGTTTCGTCCACGGACGAATTGAGCAGAATCTCGGTGCAGAGGTTGGAACTGTGGACGACACCAACGTGGCTTTGTGGCGAGCGGATGTTCGACGGGTCTTTGAAGGTGATCCACGGATGCCCGGTTTCAAAAAGCATCGTGAGCATCTTGCGCCAAAGCGCGACGGCTTCGACGCGCCTGAAGAGCTTGATGTGGCCCGCGTCAGCTTCACGTTCGTAATGTTCGTAGCGTTCCTCGAAAGCACGGCCATAGAGGTCGTGCAAATCCGGCACGTCGCTCGGACTGAACAACGTCCAATTCCCGTTCGTCTTCGCGCGCTTCATGAACAGGTCGGGAATCCAGTTCGCGGTGTTCATGTCGTGCGTGCGGCGGCGTTCGTCGCCGGTGTTCTTGCGCAGTTCGAGGAAGTCTTCGATGTCGAGATGCCACGTTTCGAGATAGGCGCACATCGCGCCTTTGCGCTTGCCGCCCTGATTCACGGCGACGGCGGTGTCGTTGGCGACTTTGAGGAATGGAATCACGCCCTGGCTCGTGCCGTTCGTGCCTTTGATGTGGCCACCGGTGGCGCGAATGTTCGTCCAATCGTTGCCCAAGCCGCCCGCCCACTTGGACAGCTTCGCGTCGTCGCTGATGACTTTGAAGATGTGGTCGAGGTCGTCCATCACGGTGCTCAGGTAGCACGAACTGAGTTGCGGATGCGGCGTGCCCGCATTGAACAGTGTCGGCGTGCTGCTGACGAAGCGGAACGTCGAGAGCACTTCGTAAAATTCAGCGGCGCGCTCGTTCTTCTTCACGCCTTCGTTGATGGCGAGGCCCATCGCCACGCGCATCCAGAAATACTGCGCCGTTTCCAGCCGCTGCCCCTCGTGGTGAATCAGGTAACGGTCGTAGAGCGTCTGCGTGCCCATGTAGGTGAACTGCTGATCGCGGTCGAGACGAAGCGCGGTGGCGAGTTTCACCAGGTCAAACTTCAGGAGTTCGGGCGAGAGCCGACCGACTTCAACTCCACGCGCGACGTAGCTCGGGAAGTAATCACGGTGCCGGGCGGCAAGTTCCGTCGGTGTGCTGAACGGTGGCAACGCTTCGCGGTAAATCTTCCGAAGCAACAAACGCGCGGCGACGAATGTGTAGTCGGGTTCATGCTCAATGCGGGAGCGCGCCGCAAAAATCATTGCCTGCTCGATTTCCTCCGTCTTCACACCGTCGTAGAGGTTCTTGAGTGTTTCATCGGCGAGGCCGCTGGCGGAGCAGTTCGCCTCGACACCCCGGCACGCACTGATGAGGCGACGACGAATGCGTTGCGAATCAAGCGGCTCACGGTTGCTGTCCGGGAGCATTACGAACAGTTGCGCTTGCGGCACACCCTCTGTCGTGCGGTCGCCGCGCAACGCCCGTGCTTTCCGTCGTTCTTCGCGATAAAGGATGTAACGTCGGACAATACTGTGATGTCCAGCCTCCATCAGTTGCGTTTCAACCAAGTCTTGGAGGAACTCGATTTCGAGCGTGTCACCTTTCACCGCGCGAGTGATGGCGGCGTGAATCACCGCGTTGGCGACCCAAATGACGTTATTCTGCGCGGCGGGCGGCAGCGACTGATCGCGATGAAGTCCGGCGTCGGCTTTGAACGCGGCTTCGATGGCAAGTTGAATGCGGGTCTCGTCAAAGGCAACGACGCGACCATCGCGTTTGCGGACCGAAAAAGGTTGACCTTGTAACGGGTCGAGTTGCACCAGCCGGAGCTGGCCGTCGAGTTGTTCGTGCAGCATGTCGGGCGATTTCCTGTTGGCGGCTGCCACACCGCATTTCACTACGAAGGGAAACCGCTCGTGCGCGACACGCGGGCACAAAAATTCCCGCAACCACTCACGAGGGAGTGAAGGCGGGCCTCAAATGACTCCGAACAAGCTCGTCTTTTCCCTCATCCTGTCTTTGGCAAGACAGTTGCCGACGTCATGTCGGACTTGATGAGCATGAAAAGCAGGTCTTCTGGCTTCGAGGTCATCCTACTTGCCTCACCTTCCCATCCAAAATCGGACAGTGGTTTTTTTCAGGCGTTCGTCGCTCGTTACAGCGGGACTTTACCACACGGGATTCTCACCCGTTTTCCTATTCTCCCTTGGCTTTCGCCACGGGCACTCTTCATGTTAATAACACAACTAATTGTGCTTGGACTCAAAGAACTGTCAACAGATTGTATTAGGACTAGGAAGTCGTCAACACAACTCTTCCAAGTTGTCGTGTAGCAAACAAAGTTGGAAAAGAGTGTGCGATCAAAGTTGGAATGGATTCAGAACACTGGGCAATGGAGCAGAACGATGGGTTTGGCTTCTGGGTCTGGAGCGTGGCGGAGGTAGTAAATGTCTCCATCGGGGC
>JACQFP010000040.1 GCA_016200005.1 Verrucomicrobiota bacterium
AATTTGCTCGGATGCCGTGGGCTTGGGCTGCGTTTTTTTACTCATGCCCACGAGCTTAAAAAGTCTTGCAGCGGATGTCCCGACAAATCTACTTAGCATTTATCCATCAATAGCTTCTAACTGAGGATGCATGTCCGCTGGTGCGAAGACAACGTAGCTGGAAAATGAAAAGAGAAGGTATCCGGCGACCGTGAGCACGTTGATGCGTATCTTTTCTGTGACCCCATTCCTCAAGACTTCTCCTTGAGAAAAAACGTAAACGTAGGGCATCCAATTATTGTAAGGACCAACAGCGCTACCGCAGTGTTCACAGAACCAAGAGCCGGGAGGCTGAGGTGTGAAACATTTGTGGCAAAGCGGAGTAGCGTCGGCTTGCTGGACGGCTTCTTCGATCTCAGGACTCCAAGGGTCGGATTTAACGGGTGCTTGTCGAATCCAAGTGAGTAATCGTCGTGCGGCAAAATAGATGACAACAGCAGCAATGAGTAAATGCCCGGCCTTCATGGTTTCATGAGGAGAATTACAGCTTCACAATTACTCTCTTGGACATCTCCTGTAAAGGTGGTCACTGGCGAGTTTGTCACTTTTCAAATTCTTCGCGCAGAATTTTTGCGGCGGCGGATTCGTTGCCAAGCTTTTGATATGCCTCATCCATGCTGACGACCGCGCCGGAGCCGGGCGCAAACCCGCAATCAGGGTTCAGCGTAATTCGCTTCGCCGATAAAAACTGAAGTGCCTGTTTCACGCGTTGGACGATGGTTTCCACGGAATCAACCTGCCCCGGCGCAACGCTCACACAGCCCAGCCCAATTTCAAAATCCTCGCGCAGCTTTTTGAACACAGCCATGTCACCCGCGCCGGGTGCGGTGAACTCCATCGTCAGATGCTGGACCTTCAGCCGGTTCAACTGCGCGAGAATTGGATCGTAACCGCCTTGAAATTGCGCCTCGCCGCGGACTCGCGCCCCGGCGCGACGACATAAGTGGACCGCGAGTTTGAGGCCGCTGATACCGCTCACAAGTTCATTGACCATTTCGACAGAGAAATCCGCCGCGGCGTCCGCGTTGTCATATTGCTTGCGCACTTGCGGATCGACGAACAGACAAAGATGTGGGTCATCGATCTGCGCGACGTCAGCACCAGCCTGACGAATTAGATCCAGTTCACGCCGGAGAATCGGAACACAGTCGCGCACGAAATTATCGCGGTTGGGGTAAGCCTTCCTCGACTTTTCCGGATGCCACAATCTTTCCCCCAACAGCGCGGGTGACGGCAACGTGGCTTTGATCTTTTTCGTTGTGACGGACTTCAGAAACGAGATTTCGCGGGCGATGAAGCCGGGCGTTTTAGGTGACAGCTTGTCAACGACGATTGTCCAAGGCCGCCCATCCTGGGGGTTGTAGCCCAGCTCGAAGCCGTGCGCGAGTTCGGCGATGACGCCGATGTAGGATTTGCGCCGCCACTCTCCGTCAGTCACCACGTCCAGTCCGGCGTGTTCCTGCAACGCGACGATGTAACGAATCGCCGCGTCCATTTCCTTCGCGTATTGCTCAGGCGAAAGTGGTGGACGATCGTTGATGAGGTCGAGGACGAATTGTGAGCGCGGCATTGAGCCGACAACAGACGTGGGGAAAAGCAGTTTACTCACGCGTCACCCCGGCCAGAATTGTTGGGCCAGCTCGAAATCCTGTTGCGTGTCCACTTCCATGTAATTACCAGGAGTGTCGGCGTGCGCCATTTTCGCGCCGGCCTCAATCATTTCCTGAAACAAGTGGATGAGGTAAGCCTTTTCAAAAACCGTCGCCTCGCGAAACGGTTTGCCGGCAAACCGCTCGCGGCAGCGTTGATGGTGTTCTTTCAGAATCGCCGCGCCTCGTTTTGAGAATTTCGCCATGCCGGTGTATTCGCCGTAGGCATCGCCCGTTTCGATTTCGCGATGAACGCGCGTGACGCAACCATTGGCAACGGTCACCTTTTCGGCGTCATCCGGCGGATGATTGGTTCGATGCTGGTAACGCTCCAGCCACACTGTGTCTACCGACAACGCGATGTCTGCCGGATTCGCGAGCAAACGTTTCACCACGTCGGCGGTGAACAGAATATCCGAGTAACAGCAAATGAACGGTTCATCCATCAGATCCTCGGCGTGCATGAGCGAGGCGAGAATGTTGTTGTGCTCCCAACCCGTATTGTGGCGAAACGTGAACTGCGGATACTCGGCGCGCACCTTGTCGATCTGGTATCCGCCAATGAAACATAAGTCGGTGATGCGGTTGGCCGCGAAGGCTTCCAATCCCCAGTCAAGCAGGCGTTTGCCCTGAACTTCGGCAAAACACTTGGGTGTGTTGGCCGTGGTGGGCATGAGGCGTCGTCCGCGCCCTGCACCGATGATGATGGCTCTCATGGGTGGTTTTCATTATGGGATTTTTCGCCGCATCACAAATAAAAACGAAGTGTTGCCCGGTGGCTGTTCCGTCGGGATGATTTATCGTTGCAACCGTTGCAATTCCCGCGGCGGACAGTTCGACGCTCGTCCGATCGGGCTGTTAGGAATCGTCGAAGCCGGCTTTGACCTTGCCAGTCCCTGACTGAAGTTTTAGATTGCGATGGTTCATGTGGTCGCTGCTTAAAGAATGTCTGCGGTACGCCAGACAGAACAAGAAATGGT
The DNA here is from genome assembly GCA_016200005.1 of Verrucomicrobiota bacterium. Lineage (NCBI taxonomy): Bacteria > Pseudomonadati > Verrucomicrobiota > Verrucomicrobiota bacterium. The sequence continues at coordinate 2,669 of JACQFP010000040.1, forward strand.
GGCTCGTGCCGCTGGTCGTGGTGCTGCTGGTGGTCGGTGCCGTTCTCATCTTCGCCGCCGGCTCCGGGATAGCTTGGGCGCTCTACCCGTTCATGTGATTCATGTCCGCGCCGCACCATGTCCTCGGCATTTCCGCCTATTACCACGATGCCGCCGCCGCCTTGCTTCGCGAGGGCGCAATCGTCGCCGCCGCGCAGGAAGAACGCTTCACCCGCCGGAAAAACGATCCTGATTTCCCGCGCCAGGCCAGCCAGTTTTGTCTCCGCCATGCCGGCTTGAACCCGGCGCAACTCGACGCCGTGGTTTTTTATGACAAGCCGGTCCTGAAGTTCGCGCGCCTGCTGGAAACCTATCTCGCCGTCGCGCCGGGTGGTTGGCGCACCTTCCCCACCGTGCTTGCGAACTGGTTGAGTGAAAAACTCGACGTCCGCAAAGCGATCCACGAAGCGTTGCCCGGCCTGCGACCTGATTGCAAAATTTTGTTTACTGAACACCATCAGGCCCACGCGGCCAGCGCTTTCTACCCGTCGCCCTATGACGAGGCGGCCATTCTGACCATCGACGGGGTGGGCGAGTGGGCCACCACCACGATCGGTCATGGGCGCGGGAGTGAGATTCAATTGTTGAAAGAGTTGCGCTTCCCGCATTCACTAGGCCTGCTCTACTCGGCGTTTACCAGCTATTGCGGTTTCCGCATCAACTCCGGCGAATATAAGCTCATGGGTCTCGCGCCGTACGGCGAGCCGAAGTACGCCGACGCGATTCTGCACGAATTGCTCGACCTCAAGCCCGACGGCTCGTTCTGGCTGAACCTCGATTACTTCAACTTTCTGCGCGGCACCACGATGACCAACGCGCGCTTTCACCGGCTCTTCGGCGGCCCTCCGCGCCGACCCGATGACGCAATCGAAACCCGACACATGGACGTGGCGCGTTCCATTCAGAGCGTTACGGAAGAAATCATGCTGCGTCTGGCACACCACGCGCGCGCGGTTACCGGTCAGACAAATCTCTGCATGGCCGGCGGGGTTGCGCTGAACTGCGTTGCGAATGGCCGCATACTGCGGGAAAAGATTTTTGACCGCCTCTGGATCCAGCCCGCTGCCAGTGACGCGGGCGGCGCGCTTGGAGCGGCGTTGGCCGCCTGGCACTTGCGCGACCACGGCAACGCGGTCGCGGCCGGCGGCAGTCAACAACCCAAGGTGGATGCCATGCAAGGCGCGCTGCTGGGGCCCGAATATTCGAACGACGAAATCGAGCAAACCCTCCGAGCGCACCGCGCGGTTTATGAAAAGCGAGACACCGCCGCACTGCTCGATGGCACTGCCGATTTGCTGAAAGCGGAGAAGGTCGTCGGCTGGTTTCAGGGCCGCATGGAATTCGGACCGCGCGCGCTGGGCAACCGCTCGATCCTGGGCGATGCCCGTTCCCCGCGCATGCAGTCCGTGATGAATTTGAAGGTCAAATTCCGCGAATCATTCCGGCCCTTCGCGCCCGCGGGGCGCCGCGAGCGCGTGGCCGACTATTTCGACCTGGACTGCGCGTCGCCATACATGTTGCTGGTGGCGCCGCTCAAAGCCGGGTTGCGCCACCCGTTGCCGTCCGGTCTCAAGGGGCTTGAACTGCTGAAGGCATCGCGCTCCACGCTCCCGGCGATTACGCACGTGGATTATTCGGCCCGCATCCAAACGGTGGAGCAGGAATACAATCCGCTCCTTTATGATCTGCTGCTGCGTTTCGAACGCGCGACCGGTTGCGGCGTGCTGGTGAACACGTCGTTCAATGTGCGCGGCGAACCCATTGTCTGCACGCCTGACGACGCCTACCGGTGCTTCGTCAACACGGAAATGGATTACCTTGTGATGGGCAACTTTGTTCTCGATCGCATCGCGCAACCGCACCGGCGCGCCGAACGACGGGTCCAGCCGCAGCTCGATTGAACGCTGCGTGGCACCACCTCAAAGACGTTGGGACAATGCAAGACTCTTGAAACTGGAACTGAAAGAAGACCCGAAGGAATGGCGCAAGAGCGCGTGGTTGAGCGCGCTCGGAGTGGCGCTGCTCAGCACACTGTTATGCTGGCGGCGCATCCTGCCAGCCGCCGCCTGGTTTGTGTTGATCGCGCTGCTCGCGTCGGTTGCGGTCAGCGCCTGGTTGCGGCCGCCGTGGTTTCGGGGCTACTACCGGCTATCGACCCGGCTGGGTTTTGGCGTCGTGCGATTGGTCGGCCACGCGGTTCTGGTGGTTTTATTCTTTCTGCTTGTGACACCGCTGGGCTTGGCGTTGCGTCTGCTGGGCAAGGACCTCTTGCGGCTCAAGCATCCCGGCGACACGGCCACAAACTGGAACCCGAAAAAAGAGTGCAGTCCGCTGGATCGACTCTTCTGAGGCGGCGAGGTGAACCGCGGCTCGCAGTGACTTGGATATAATTGCCGGAAAGGCAGCTTCTCGCGGCGGCAAACTTTAATGGCCAAAACGTGCGCTCCTTCCTAGAATCGCTCCGGTGAAATCCGGGGCCAACAATTCGAAATCCAAACGCGGCCGTGGGGCGGCAAAATCGCCGCAGCGTGCGGAAACGCAACGCGAGGCGCTGCGTGAGCCGGCCCATCCCCTGTCGGCCCGGCGGGTGTGGTTCTTCCGCCTGTTGCTCGTCTTGTTCCCCGTGTTGGCGCTGGGCTTGTTGGAAATCGGGCTGCGGCTCGGCGGCTATGGTTATCCGACGGGGTTTTTCAAGGAGGTACGATCCGAGGGGCGGACGTTTCTGATCGACAACGAAAAATTCAGCCAGCGGTTCTTCCCACCGGAACTGGCGCGCTGGCCGGGCAGTTTCAAGTTTGACGCCAAGAAACCCGCCGGCTTACGGCGCATCTTTATTTTCGGCGAATCCGCGGCGATGGGTGATCCGCAACCGGCTTACGGCGCGTCGCGCTACCTGGAGGTTTTGCTGCGCGAGCGTTTTCCCGGAGAGAAGTTCGAGGTCATCAACCTCGGCATCACCGCCGTCAACTCCCACGTCATCCTGCCCATCGCCCGGGAATGCGCGAAACATCAGGGCGACCTCTGGATCATATACATGGGCAACAACGAAATGGTCGGGCCATTTGGCCCGGCCACGGTGTTTGGCTCCAGCGCGATGCCGCTGGTGTTGGTGAAATTCATGCTGGCCGTTCAGCAGACCCGCGTGGGCCAGATGTTCGTTTCCTGGTCGCGTCATCTGGGAGGCAAAAGCAAGAACACGACGTGGGGCGGCATGCAGATGTTTCTGCAAAACCAGATTCCACCGGCCGATCCGCGCAAGGAAACGGCCTATCGAAATTTCGCGCGCAACTTGCAGGACATTGTAGCGGTCGGTCTGGACTCCGGCGCCAGGATTGTCCTCAACACTATTTCGGTGAACTTGCGGGACTGTCCGCCGTTCGCCTCGTTGAGCAACCAAAACCTGCCGGCGGCCGACCGGGCGCAGTTTGACCACCTCTATGCGGAGGGTTTGTCGTTGGAAAAGCAAGTGAGTTTCGCGGAAGCGACGCGACGCTTCGAGGCGGCGGCCCGGATTGACGCGCAGTTTGCCGAGCTGCAATTTCGCTGGGCGGCCAGCCTCCTGCAGTTGACCAACGCCGTTGCTGCGCGCACTCACTTCCAACTGGCGTGCGACACGGATGCTCTGCCATTTCGCGCCGACTCGCGCATCAACGAATTGATCAAGGAAGTGGCGCAGGCGACAGCGGGGCGTCACTTGGTTTTGTGTGATGCCGAAGCGGCGCTGGCGGCTGACAGCCCTGTGAAGATTGCCGGTGACGAATCGTTTTTCGAGCACGTCCATTTCAATTTCGACGGCAACTATCGGTTGGGGTTGGCGTGGGCGGAACAAGTCGTTGGTTTGCTGGCGCTGCCGACCAACTCCGCGGCGTCCGCCGTGTGGCCGGCGCAAGCCAGGTGTGACGAAGACCTGGGTCTGACGGATTGGAATCGCGAGTTTGTGCTGCAGTCCGTCCTCCGCCGCATGAACAGTCCGCCACTGAGCAGCCAGTTCAACAACGCCGCGCGCCTCCAGGTCGTGCAGGCCCAGGAGTCGGTGCTCCAACGACGCAACGCGCAACCCGGGGCAACCGCGCAGGCGCTGACGGTGCTCAACGCCGCGATTCGCCGCGCGCCCGGTGACCATTTCCTCTACGAAGGCATGGCGAATGTTCTGGAGGCGGTTGGGGACCCGAAGAACGCGATTCTGGCTTACCGCGAGTTACTCAAATTGCTGCCGCATGATGCCTATGCGTCCCAGCAAATCGGCCGGCTGCTCGGTGAGCAGGGGCAGCCGCAACAAGGCGAGCCATTCCTGCGAACGGTCACGCGGCTGCGGCCAAGCTCGCCAGACGGCTGGCGTGAACTGGGCGTGGTTCTGGCCGCGCAGGAGAAATTCCCTGACGCATTGGAGTGCCTGCGGCGCGCCGAACGACTTTCTCCGCAGGATCCGGACAATGTCTGTTACACCGGCAAGATCCTGGCCAAGATGAAACGGCGGGCGGAGGCCATTGCGCATTACCGTCGCGCCATCCAGATGCGCCCGGACTTTTGGGAGGCGCACTTCGAGCTCGCGTCCGAGCTGGCTTGGGAAAACGAAGTTGCCGAGTCCATCCGGGAGTATTTGGAAGCTCTGCGGATCAATCCCCGTCACGCGGTAAGCCATGTGAATCTGGGCGTCATGCTCGTGCGTGAGAACCGGCACGCCGAAGCCATCCAGCAGTTTGAACAAGCCTTGGTGCTGGATCCGAATAACGCGGCGGCGAAGGATTACCTGCGCCAGGTTACCGAATTGCGCAACCGGAACAAATAGCCGGCCGCCAAGTCATCGCGAGCGGACGAACCGCTGTGGTGCGGATTGTTGGTGGCCCAGTCGAGACAAGCTTTGTGCTCGGAAATTATTTTTGAAGGGCCGTGTCATGCCCTCGGGTGTTCGGGCGAATCAGCGCGTCGGTAACCTCCGGATGCAGGACGCAGTTTTCAAACCGGGCGGCTTGCGCCAACGCCAGAAGCGCTTGGAATGCGTCATTCGTGGAGGGGCGCGGGCCGCGGTTGCGCCAGTAATCCAGAATGGCCTGGTAGCCGGCGGGTTTTTGGATGATGGCTGGAGCGGAGGTCGAGCCAATTTTTTTCCACGGCCACCACGCCCAGCCGATATTGGCTTGCTCGGCGTTGCGCACGACGTCGCGAAACCAATCGTTGGAGTTCTCGCCGGATTCGCCCAACCACACGGGCAGATTCCATTGGTTGCGCTTGTCCACCCAGGGTTGGAGCGATGCGGCGGTGGGTGCGTCCCAGTATTTGTGGAAACTAATGACCAGGTTGGCATCCCACGGCGGGAGGAGGCCGTTGTAATTTCCGCCCCAGCAATTGCCGGCGAGGAAAATTATGTGGTTCGTGTCCACCTGGCGGATCGCAGTCGTGATGTCCATCAACAGTCGCCTGAGCGGTGCGTTGGACTGGTCCGAACAGCCACCCACGTTGGTCTGGTTTTCGAAGGTCCAATTCGGTTCGTTGATGAGATCGTAGCCGCCAATCCATGCCTTGTTGGCGTAACGAGCTGCGATCTGTCGCCAGAGGGCGATGAGCGTGGCGCGGTTCGCCGGGCTTTCCCACAGCGAGGGCGCGGGCGGGTTGTAATCGCAAATCGGTTTGTCATGACCCTGGCCACCCGGACAACCGTGCATATCGAGGATCAGAAAAATGTGGTGCGTTTCGCACAAAGCCAGCAGCGCGTCCACGAGTTGGAAGCCGCCCTCGAGCCAAGTGTTTTGTCCGGGCATTCGCTCTTGCTCGACGGGCAACGTGAACAGGTTGTAATGCATCGGGAGGCGAATGGAATTGAAGCCGGCCCCGGCCAGGGCAGCCACATCCGGCTCGCGGATGTAATTCGTGAGCCACGACGCGTAGAAGACCGCCATGTTGTTCGTGCCCACGAGTTCGGCAATTCTTTGTTTCAACTGCTGTTGGTTGTCCACGATGCCGGATGCGTCCAGCATGTAAGGCTCTTGCAGCATCCAATTGCCCAGGCCCATGCCGCGCAACACCACGTTCCGCCCTTGCGCATCCACAATCTGTTTGCCTGAAACGCGCAGCCAACCGCCGGTTAAATCCCGCTGTCGAGTGACCTGGATGTAATTGAAATTTTGCCCGCCGATCTGAAAATCCACCCGCAGCAACCGGTGCCCGGCGCGCAGCACGAGATTGCTGACGGCCACGGTCTGCCAGGCCTGCCAGCCCCCGGTCAATGGCGTCACGACCGAGCAAAGCGGCAAGCCGTCCAGCGCCACTTGGATATTGCCCGAGCCGTTGGCCGAAGCGACGCGGAAGGCCAGTTGGTAAACGGCGGTCGTCGGCACGGTCATCGTGTAATTGAGCCATTCGCCTGAAGCGATCCACCCGACGTTGTAGCCGCCGCCCGTGTCGGACGTCGCTTCAATGTCCACGTCGTCCTTCCGATACACGCCGCCGGTGTTGCCGGGTGTATTGTCGTAAAAGGAAACCGTGGGACCTTTGGCGTCGTAAGCCTCGGCCTCGATCCGTCCGGGAACCGGTATGGGGCGAACCACCTGTGCGCCGGCAGGGAGAACGGCAACCAACGCCAGGCCGAGCACCGCGCAGAGGCTCATCAAGCGCAAGCCCGCCTTCATCCGGTTCAACCCTGTTTCGAAAAAGCGCGTATTGGCGCGGGCTGTGGATCGAATGCGATTGATCATGTGTAGAACGGCAAGTGACCACCCTGGTCGCCCAGGTGACATGGGGACAACTCTGTCTGTGATCTCATTGTTTAATGGCTCGTAAGAACCTCCACAATCATGCGGGCAACCGGAGAGGCCGTCATCCCTCAAAAGGGGGGTGGGGATTTTCTGGTCGTGTGCCCTGCGATGAGATAACTGGATGTTCAATTGATCAACCCGGTCTGGAGGCGCCGACCGGCAAGGTTGGCGATGATTACGTACAGAAAATAATTACGGCGACGGGAAAGCTCAACGCCCGAGGCGCACCGCGCGTTGAATCATCTGAGGCTGAAGCGCCGGTGCCTTTGTCACTGACTTCACATTGCGGCCTCGCTTCGGGCGTTACAAATGAATGATGCCGCGTTGGAGGGCGGCAGTGACGGCTTCGGTCCGGTCGGCGACATGGAGCTTGCCGAGGATGTTCTTCAAATGGTCTTTGACCGTGAACTCGCTGATCTTTAGTACGTTTGCGATTTCCTTGTTCGCCAGTCCCCGGGCCACTTGCTGCAGCACCTCCATTTCGCGCGGCGTGAGCTCCTCGAACATTTTCCTGGCAGCGAGGCGGCTGGCGATCTCCTGGGGAATCCAGCGCTGGCCCGCAGCCACGGCGCGCAGCGCGGGAATCAAGCTTTCGCGTGTGGAATTCTTCAAGACGTATCCCCCTGCCCCCGCAGACAGGGCCTTGTGGATGTCGTCGTCCCCGCCAAAAGTCGTCAGCATCAGGATGCGTGCGGCGGGAAACTGATGGCAAATCTCGCGGGTCGCCGTGATGCCGTCTTTATGCGGCATGCGCAAATCCATCAACAGGAGATCCGGTTCGAGTTGCTTGAACAATTCCACCGCCTGTGCGCCATCGGCCGCTTCGCCCACCACCTGGAGATCGGGTTGGGTTTCCACCAACGCGGTCAGGCCCATGCGCACCACATAATGGTCGTCGGCGATGAGGATGCGGATTTTTCCCTTCTTCATGGATGAGTCAGGACCTGATTGCGGACCAGTTCAGCATCCGGTGGCTGATCAATGGGAATCGAAACCTGAATGGTTGTTCCCACGCCGGGTGTGCTCGTGATGGCAACCTTGCCACGCAACCGGTTAATCCTTTCCGTGATGCCGAGCAATCCAAAGTGGCCTTCGCGCGGGCCGGCTTGTTGACCCACGGTGAACCCAGCGCCGTTGTCGGTGATGTCGAGGATGACGTTTCGCGGCCCGTAATCCAAGGCCATCGTCGCCTGCGTCGCCTTGGAATGTTTGATGATGTTGGTGAGCCCCTCCTGCGCGACGCGCAAGAGATTTTCTTCGATGATCTCGGGCAGCGGACGCACTCGCCCCGTGGACGTGACAGCCGCCTGAAGGCTGGTATCGTCCGTCAATTGCTGACTGATTTTGAGCAACAGGCCGGGCAGGTCAATGTGTTCCGGCGACCGGGATCGCAGATCCCAGACCGAGCAGCGCACCTCCGCCTGACTTTGCGTCACCAGATTCCGCGCGAGTTCGAGATGATGATTGGCGCGTGCGCCATCACTGACGGCAAACTTGGCCGCGGTGTCCATTTGGAGCGCGATGCCGGTCAGGGTTTGCTCCAGTGTATCGTGTAGTTCCTGGGCCAGCCGGGTTCGCTCGCGGAGCACCGCCTTGAATTGCAGTTCGGCTTCCTGCCGCGCGGTGATTTGCAGTTTCAGTTGTTCCGTTCGTTCCTTGACGCGCTCCTCGAGCCGGTCGTTGGCGTGTTGCAATTCGATTTGCGCCAGTTCCTTTTCACCCACCATGACTCTGAGGGCGGAATTCTTTCGCGAGATCACCACCGTCCAGGCCACCGCGAACAACAGCACGACAATCAGCATCGCCAGGCCGATGACCAGTCGCCGTGGCGTCCACCAGCTTGGCCGCTCCAAAACGCGAACATTTTTTTCAGACGGCAGCAGGACTTGCAGCGAGCGGAGTTTTCCGTCCGGCTCAATTTCCGACATGCAGACGCCGGTCACTTCCACCGTGCTGCCGGGCGGCAATTCCGTGAGGAGTGTGGGTTCCTTCGACGAGGTTTCGGATTCAGCGGAAAAAAGCAGGTTGGACCGCTGCAACATCAAAACGGTTTGGAGGTGTGTCCCCTCGCCGGCCCGATCCGACCGCCAGGTCGTTACGCGATCGAGCAACTTGCCCTGAAACGTGATGAGGGCGGCGTGATGGAGACCCGCCTGCAGTTCCTCTGCGGAAACCGTCCGGGGCTGCACTGGGATTTGCGAGTCGCTGCTCTTGTGGAAAACGGCGTCCTGCAACACGGGCAGAAAATGTTCGAAATCGGGAAACCCAACGGCTTCAACTCTTTCACCTACGGTCAGTCTCTCCACCTGCCGGCTCCGTACATGCAAGCCGCCAGTCGAGTCCTGTAGGAAGAAATCCTCGCCCAGCCTTTGGAGAGTCACGACGCCCGTGACATGAACGCGTTTGCCGGGGTCGTGATCCTTCCGGTACTGCGCGATGCTGTTCAGAGGCACCGTCGGCTCCTTGAAGGGCGTGCTTGATTCGGTTTCCTCCACCATGAAATCTTCCAGCAACGGGGCGAAGACCTTCATGGTGGTCATCTGTCGCAACTGGGCATTGAATGACACAGCGGCGGTGCCCCGGACGCGCACCCGGCTGGCAACCAATTTCTGGAGGTCGCCAGGCCCGGGCGGGATTTTGGCGAAGACCCGCAGCCGAAATCCCCCGGACATCAAATCAACCGCCCGCAGCCCATTCTCCACTTCGACGGCGCGCACGATTCCGGTGATCTCAATCCTCTGACCGTCCTCAACTCCGGACATCAATCGTTCGATCGAGACCCGTCTGGCCTCGGGCAGCGGCGCCGTGCCCAATCGTCGCCAACGGGGTTGGCCGATGCAGGGGGCAAACGCGCCCGGATGACTGATACCTGAGACCTCCACAAGCTCCCCCGGCAGCGGTTGCCGCGGGCTGACGTTGTCAACGAACACCCCGCCGGAGGCGTCTTGAATGAAGAATTTCCCATTCCAATACTTCTCGGCCGCCGTCACAACTCCGTTGACCACGACGGGGATGCCCTGCTGGGCGCGTTCGGCTGGCAGCGCCAGCACCTCGGCCGCTGTGGTCAACACCAGGTTGGTTGACTGGCCAGACACCACCGGCGCCGCCCAACACCACCAGAGTACGCCGACCACGCCCCAAGGAAGACAAAGTTGCGAGCAGCCGAATTGCGTGACGTTCTCTTTCAAACAGATGTGAAGTTTTTAGCCCGGCTGCTTCAGGGAGTCCACAGGTTTCGGCAAGGGCGCGCCGCCCCCCTCTTAAGAGGGATGGCAGCCACGGCGGGAGAATTTACGATTCACAACTAGAAAATACATGTTGATCGCGCGTCACAAACAAGGCAGATTATCTACCTGAACAGAATGCTCACTGCACAAACATGCGGTCGAGGCGGTTTGAGGCATAGCCTTACCTGCCAGCATAAAAATGCATTTCGTCCGGAAGACGGCTTCAAACAATCAATGCAACAAGAAAACAACCCCCCAAAAAATATGCGTATGAAAACACGATACCCCATGCGAGCATTGCTCGGCGTTGGTTTGCTCTTCGGAGCCGCCCACGCAGTACTGGCTGACGACACCGTCACCTTTCAGGTGGACATGACCCGATACACCAACAGTGCAGGGGCGCAGGCTGCGACGCTTGTTGACGTCCGTGGCGCTTTCAACGGCTGGAGCGGCGGACCTGGAGCGACGCTTGTGAACAACGGAGCGAACGTCTATACGAATACGTTTGCTGTCGTCGGCACCAATGGCGAAAAATTTCAATACAAGTTTACCTTTTCCACCTGCGCTGGCACCTCATGGGAAGACAACAACCCGCCGCCCGGTGCCGGACAGCCTCCCGATGAAGGCAACAACCGTGTGCTCCAACTGATTGGCGGAGCGCAGACGCTGCCGGTGGTTCCGCTTTATGCTCCCAGCGTGACGACTCCGATAAATCTGGTCAACGCCAACATCGCGTTTCGGGTGGATATGACGGAGCAAGTTCAACTTGGCAACTTCATCCCCAGTTCCGGCGTGGACACCATCCGCGTTATAGGAGCCCCTGCAGCGATCGGCGGTTGGGCGGGCGATGGTGTGGATCTGACCAACAACCCGGCGTTGTCGGGTGACGTGAGCAATGTTTACTCGGCTGTGGTCACCATTTGCGGCACCCCCGGCACTCCTGGCGGCGAATTTAAATTCCGCATGAATGGTGGTTGGGAAGATACATCCATCAATGACAACCGAAATTTCAATTTCACCGGAGCGGACCAAGTTCTGCCGATTTATTTCTACGGTGATCAGCCCATTGGCCCACAGACCAATGGCAATATCACGTTTCAGGTGGATATGACCCCGCAGGTGATCACCGGCGGCTTCACCAATGGAGTGAGTGCAGTGAGACTCTCTGGTAACATAAATAATTGGCCTGGCGGCGCGACCGGTGGCGAACTCTTAACCAACAACCCGGCCCTCTCCGGCAATGCGAGCAACATCTATTCTGGGACAATTCCATTACCGGCGAACACCAGTTCTACCGTCGGCAATTGGTCCAGGTACAAGTTCCGCGCGGACGGCGGGTGGGAATCGGCGGCGATCTACGGCGTCGGTGGGAACAAAGACCGCCGTTTCTTCATAACTGGCGGCGATCAGGTGCTTCCGTTGGTAACCTACAACGACGCGTCGCTGTGCGATGTTGTGCTCCAGCCTACCACTGTCACCTTCTCCCTTCATTTGACGAACGGCACCCCGGACAGAAATGGTGTCCCCTTCGACAAGGTGAACGACAAGGTTTACTTCAATGCTGAATTCCTTGGGTGGCCGACGTGGGATACGAACCTGCCTGAGATGACCAACAATCCGGTGGGCAGTGATTTTTACGAGCAGACCTTTGTCCTCTCCGGCGGAACTTCTCGTCGCTTGCAGTTCAAGTTCGGTCTCGCTGACCCCGCCAGCCCCAGCGGCACCCACGGAGGCGTCGACAACGAGACGGGTTTTCAGCAGGACCATGTCAAGTATATCCGCACGTTCGCTTCGACCGCCACCATCACGGCGGAATTCGGAACGAACTTCCTTGCGATCCTGCAGGAACCTCAATTTGGCAACCTGGTGGCTGGCCCACCCTCCGGCGGCAATATTCCGATCACCTGGCTGGGCGGCCCGTGTGTGACGTTGCAGACCCGGTCCAGTCTCACGACGGGTTCATGGACGGACCTCCCGGCGACGGACGCCACCGTTTCAACCAATTGGCCGAATTCGGGCAGCCAGCAGTTCTTCCGATTGCAAAAGCGACCGTTACCATAAAACTAGAAATGCACTCGTTTCTGTCCGCCCAACATCTGTCATGCGCAACCAAAAATCTGCCTTCACGCTGATTGAATTACTCGTCGTCATCGCCATCATCGCCATCCTGGCGGGGCTGCTGCTGCCGGCGTTGGCCCAGGCAAAAATCAAGGCTCAAGCCATCATGTGCATGAACAACACCCGGCAGATCATGCTGGCCTGGCAGATGTACCTCGGCGACAACAGCGACCGCATCGTCATGAGTTATCATGGCGGCGCAG